>NZ_JBEYHT010000061.1:0-46728 GCF_040635425.1 Streptomyces laurentii
CTCCGGCTCGACGGCCGGCGCGGCGGCGGCCTCGGCCGCGGGGGCCTCGGCCGCGGGGGCCTCGGCGGCCGGGGCCGACATCTTGCGGGTGGCACGACGACGGGTCCGCGGCGCGGGCGCCTCGGCGGGCGTCTCGGCCGGCGCCTCGACGGTCTCCGGGGCCTGCTCGGCCTCGGCCGGGGCCTCGGCGGCGACCGGCTGGGCCTTCGCCCGGGACCGCGTACGCGCCTTCGGCTCGGCCTTCGGCTCCTGCTTCGCCTCGGCCTTCTCGGGCTTCGACTCGACGACGACCTCGTAGGTCTCCGTCTCGGTCACGGCCGGCGAGGACACCGGCGCCGACACCCGGCGAGTCGCCCGGCGACGGCCGCGGGACCCGCGCGTGGCGGCGGCCTCGGCCTCCGCGATGCTCCCGTACAGCTCCTCGTCGGGGGCGATCGGCGACTCCACGGCCTGCGGCGCGGCGAGCTCCGCCGCCACCTCGGCCTCGGTCTCCCGCTCCGACTCGAACGGCACCGGGGCGGGCGCGGCCTCGTGGGCGTGCGCCTCGTGGCCGTGCTCGTGCTCGCCACCGCGGCCGCGCTTCTTCGAGCGCTTGCCGCCACCGCCGCCGCCCTGCGACGTCGGCTGCTCCATGTGGACGATGACACCGCGGCCGTTGCAGTGGACGCAGGTCTCCGAGAAGGACTCCAGGAGGCCCTGGCCGACCCGCTTGCGGGTCATCTGCACCAGGCCGAGCGAGGTGACCTCGGCCACCTGGTGCTTGGTCCGGTCGCGGCCCAGGCACTCCAGGAGACGGCGCAGCACCAGGTCGCGGTTGGACTCCAGGACCATGTCGATGAAGTCGATGACGACGATGCCGCCGAGGTCGCGCAGCCGCAGCTGGCGGACGATCTCCTCGGCCGCCTCCAGGTTGTTGCGGGTGACGGTCTCCTCGAGGTTGCCGCCCTGACCGGTGAACTTGCCGGTGTTGACGTCGACGACGACCATCGCCTCGGTCTTGTCGATCACCAGCGAACCGCCGGACGGCAGCCAGACCTTGCGGTCCAGCGCCTTCATCAGCTGCTCGTCGATCCGGTACGTGGCGAAGACGTCGACCTCGCTCGTCCACTTGGACAGGCGGTCGGCCAGGTCGGGCGCCACGTGCGAGACGTACCCGTGGATGGTCTCCCACGCGTCGTCGCCGCTGACGATGACCTTGGAGAAGTCCTCGTTGAAGATGTCGCGGACGACCCGGACGGTCATGTCCGGCTCGCCGTAGAGCAGCGTCGGCGCGTTGCCGCTCTTCGCCTTCTTCTGGATGTCCTCCCACTGCGCCTGCAGACGCTCGACGTCGCGGCGCAGCTCGTCCTCGCTCGCGCCCTCGGCGGCGGTGCGCACGATGACGCCCGCGTCCTCGGGGACGATCCTCTTGAGGATGGACTTCAGACGGGCGCGCTCGGTGTCCGGGAGCTTGCGGCTGATGCCGGTCATCGAGCCCTCGGGCACGTAGACCAGGTAGCGGCCGGGCAGCGAGACCTGGCTGGTCAGGCGGGCGCCCTTGTGGCCGATCGGGTCCTTGGTGACCTGCACCAGGACCGACTGGCCGGACTTGAGGGCGGACTCGATGCGGCGCGGGCCGTGGCCCATGCCGAGCGCCTCGAAGTTGACCTCGCCCGCGTACAGGACGGCGTTGCGGCCCTTGCCGATGTCGACGAAGGCGGCCTCCATGGACGGCAGCACGTTCTGGACCTTGCCCAGGTAGACGTTGCCGACGTACGAGGTGGCCTGCTCCTTGTTGACGTAGTGCTCGACGAGCACGTTGTCCTCGAGGACGCCGATCTGGGTGCGCTCGCCGTTCTGGCGGACGACCATCACGCGCTCGACGGCCTCACGGCGGGCCAGGAACTCGGCCTCGGTGATGATCGGGACGCGGCGGCGGCCCTGCTCGCGGCCCTCGCGGCGGCGCTGCTTCTTGGCCTCCAGACGGGTCGAGCCCTTGATGGACTGGACCTCGTCGGACGGCTCGGCCTTCTCCCGGGCCGGGCGCGGCTCGCGGACCTTGACGACCGTACGGACGCCGTCCTCGTCGGAGCCCTCGGCCTCGCCGGCGCCCTCGCCGCTGCGACGGCGACGACGGCGGCGACGGCGGGAGCTGCTGCTGCCCGCGGCGTCGCGGTCGTCGGCGTCCTCGGCCTCGTCGGCTTCGTCCGCCTCGGTCTCGGCGTGCGGCTCCTCGGCGCCTTCCTCGGCCTCCTCGGACTCGTACGCGTCCTCGGCGCCCTCCGCCTCGGCGAGCTCGCCCCGGCGGCGGCGACGGCCGCCCCGGCGACGGCGGCGCGACGGACGCTCCTCGTAGCCCTCCGTCTCGTCGACCGCGTCCTCGACGTCGGTCTCCGCCTCGGGGGTGGACTCGATCTCGGGCTCGTCGGCGGTCGTCGCCGGAACCGACTCGACGGCGACGGGCTCGCCCCGGCGACGACGGCGGCGACGCGACGGGGCCTCGGCGGCCTCCGCCGGCTCGGCGGCGACGGTGCGGGCCTGCGGCGGCGCCTGCTCCTCGACCTCTTCCTCGATCTGGTCTTCGATCTCGTGCTCGGCGGCCTCGCGGGCCACGGCGGCGGCCGCGGTCTCCGGGGTCTGGAACATGGGCTCGGTGAAGACCGGGGCCTGGAAGACGGCGACGGCCGGACGCTCGGCGCGGCGGGCGCGCGGCTTCTCCTCGGCCTCGGCGGTGAACTGCGGCGAGGTGACGCGGCGGCGGCCACGGCCCCGGGCGGGCGCGGCGGCCTGCTCGGCGGCGGCGGCCTCGGCGGCGTGCGAGGCGGTCTCCTCGACGGTGTCCTCGACCTGCGCCCCGCCGGTGTCGGCGGCGATCTCCGCGACGGCGTCCTGGCTCACGGCCGGGGCGCCGGCGGGCGCGGTGGCCTTGCGGGTGGCACGGCGGCGGGTCCGCGGGGCCGGAGCGGCCTCCTCGGCGGCCTCGGCCACCGGCTCGGCGACGGGCGCGGCCTCGACCGGAGCGGTCTCGACGACCTCGGCGGCCGGGGCCTTCTCGGACTCGGGGGCCGCGACGGCGCGGGTCGCGCGGCGGCGGGTACGGCGTGCCGGGGCGGCCTCCGCGACGGGCTCGGCCTCGGCGGCCGGAGCCGTCTCGGGCTCGGGCTCGGCGACGGCGGCCGTCTCGGCGGCCGGAGCCTTCTCGGCCTCCGGGGCCGCGACGGCGCGGGTCGCGCGGCGGCGGGTACGGCGCGCCGGGGCGGCCTCCTCGGCCGGCGCCGCTTCGGGCTCGGGCTCGGCCTCGGCCTCGGCCTCGGCGGCCGGGGCCGCGACCGGCTCCGGTGCGCTGACCTTGCGGGTGGCGCGGCGGCGCGGACGCGCGGGCGCCGACTCCTCGGCGGCGGCCGGAGCGGCGGCGACCTCGGCGGTCTGCGCGGCGGCGGCCGTGTTCTCGGCGCTCTCAGGGGTCTCGGGCGTCTCGGACGCGGCGGCCTGGGCCGTCACCGGCGGACCGGCGGGCCGGGACGCGGCGCGGCGCCGGCGGCGGGCCGGCAGCTTGTCCCCGAGCGCGTTGCTCTCGTTCTCTTCGTGCTGTTCGAGCATGCGGGCGGTTCTCCCGTCACGCCCCCGGGCGCCGCGTCCGGTTCCGGTCCGGCGGCACGAACGCGCTTCGAGCGCGGTGCCGCCGTCCGGGGCGCGGTCGCCACACGGGAGCTGTATGTCTGGCTCGCCGGTTCCGTACGCCCTCTGCGTACGGCCTGGCGAAAGTCTCCTGGTCAGTGCGCGGCCCGACCCAGGTGGCTCCCGAGTACCAGGGCTGCGCTACGACGACCGCTCCCTACGCGGCACCGGCACCCGGCGCCGTCGCCGAGGTGGTCGCGGCGGCCGTGGGTGAAGCGGCCGAGACAGCCTCGCGGTCGGCCGCGAGCGGGTCGGTCACCGTGCCGGACTCCTCGTCGAAGAGCCCCTGCGCCAGCCTGGTCACCGCTGCGGGGACCGGCGGCGCCAGGTCGGCCACAGCTCGGAGACCGGACAGGACGTCGTCGGGTCGTACGGCAGGTGTCACGTGCCGAACAACCAGCCGCAGTATCGCACAGGCGCTGTCCAGCGGCCCATTACCCGGGACGTCGCCCCGGGCGGGGGTCGCGGTCAGCTCCACGACGGCACCGCGGGTGTCGAAGGTACGGATTCCGTTCTTGGTCTTGCGCTGGACTTCCACGGTCTCGGCCGCGAGGAACGTCCCGACGGCCGTCGAAGCGTCCGCCGGCTCGACCCCGTCGAGCCGCAGCTCCCACACGGAGGCGGTGAGCCGGTCGGCGAGGCCGGAGGTACGGGCCTCGACGGCGTCGACGATGTCGAGGCCTGTCGGCATCGACTCGTCGAGCAGCCCGCGCAGGGTCTCCGGGTCACGCGCCTCGGTGAGGGCGATCTCCAGGTACTCGGCTTCGGAGCCGGTGCCCGTCGGGGCGGCGTTCGCGTACGACACCTTGGGGTGCGGGGTGAACCCGGCGGAGTACGCCATGGGCACCTCGGCACGGCGCAGGGCGCGCTCGAAGGCGCGCTGGAAGTCACGGTGGCTGGTGAACCGGAGGCGGCCTCGCTTGGTGTAGCGCAGTCGGATGCGCTGCACCGCAGGTGCGGGCGGCGGGCCTTCGGGCTGTCGCTTGCCCAGTGGTTCTTCTCCTCGGTGCGGAGCGGGCGCGGGAGGCGCGCCGCCCTCGAAATGCGGGTGGGGTGTCCCGGGGGTCCCGCCCGGCTCACCCCCGCTGTCGCGGGGAGAACTCGGGGGCGGGCGCCGCGCCGGGGACGCTTCTTCTACTACCCAGAGTACGCGCAGGGGCCACCTCGGGTTCCCGGGGCCGCTCGTCGCGTGTTCCGCCGACCAGGGCCCGCCACGCGTCGTGCCGTGCGCCGCGCACGGTGTCCCGGGCGGAGGCGAGCGCGACGCGCACGGTCTTCCGGGTCTCGGCGAGCACGGTCCGGGCCGGGGACCAGACGGCGTCGCGGAGCCAGTGGCCGACCGGGGTGCAGACCTCCTCGTAGACCCAGGCGGCGGGACGGCGGACCAGATTGCGGGCCAGCCAGGACAGGGGCCGCACGATCAGATGGCGGGCGACCCAGGCGAGGGCGCGGCCCACGGCGTGCGAGAGGAAACCGGCGGCACGCCAGCAGAGGGCGAACGCGTCGCCGATCTCGTCGGCGAGGGGAACGAGCACCCGCCGCCACAGCCAGCCGAGCGGGACGGCGACGCCGTACCGGGCCACCGGCACGACCACGTACCGCCACGCCATGACGAACGGCCAGGCCAGGGCGACGCCGACCCAGCGGGCGGCGACCGCGAGACCGTGGCCGATCCCCCGGCCGAGCCACGCGAGACCGTGTCCCGCCCCGGTCAGCAGCCACAGCAGGCCCCGGCCGACCGGAGCCAGTACGCGCGCGTAGAGCCAGACCACCGGAACGGCGACCCCGTACCGCGCCACCGGCACGACCACGTACCGCCACGCCATGACGAACGGCCAGGCCACCGCGACGCCGGCCCAGCGGCCCAGCCACACCAGTCCCTGGCCCGCCCCGGTCAGCAGCCACAGCAGCCCCCGGCCGACCGGAGCGAGCACGCGCGCGTAGAGCCAGACCACCGGAACGGCGACCCCGTACCGGGCCACCGGCACGACCACGTACCGCCAGACCATGACGAACGGCCAGGCCACCGCGACGCCGGTCCAGCGGGCGGCGACCGCGAGCGCGTGCCCGATGGCCGAACCGGCCCAGGCCAGCGCGCGCCCCACCGGGACGAAGACCCAGGCCAGGGCCCGGCCCACCGCGTCCACCAGCCAGGCGAGGGCCCGGCCCACCGGCCGCAGCACGCTCCGGTCGAGCAGCCGCCCGCCGGCCTTGAGCGCGTCCCAGGCCATGCGGACCGGCAGGACGAGGACCAGCACGACGATCCGGACCGGGATCCGGATCAGCGGGTGCGGGGCGGGTGCCGCGTACGGTGCGGGCGCCGGGTTCTGCGTGCTCATGCCCACCAAGACGCCGACGACCCGGCGGAGGGTTCACCTCCACCGGGTCGTCGGTCGCGTCATCCGGGCGTGTCGCGCGCCCGGTTCCCGCCTACTTCTTGACGGACAGCGGCAGCAGCTTCTTGCCCGTCGGGCCGACCTGGATCTCGGTCTGCATCGCGGGGCAGACACCGCAGTCGAAGCACGGCGTCCAGCGGCAGTCGTCGACCTCGGTCTCGTCGAGGGCGTCCTGCCAGTCCTCCCACAGCCAGTCCTTGTCGAGACCGGAGTCCAGGTGGTCCCAGGGCAGGACCTCCTCGTAGCCGCGCTCGCGGGTCGTGTACCAGTCGACGTCGACACCGAACTCGGGCAGCGTCTTGTCGGCGCAGCTCATCCAGCGGTCGTACGAGAAGTGCTCGCGCCAGCCGTCGAAGCGGCCGCCGTCCTCGTAGACGGCGCGGATGACCGCGCCGATGCGCCGGTCGCCACGCGAGAGCAGGCCCTCGACGATGCCGGGCTTGCCGTCGTGGTAGCGGAAGCCGATGGAGCGGCCGTACTTCTTGTCGCCGCGGATCTTGTCGCGGAGCTTCTGGAGGCGGGCGTCCGTCTCCTCGGCCGACAGCTGCGGCGCCCACTGGAACGGGGTGTGCGGCTTGGGCACGAACCCGCCGATGGACACCGTGCAGCGGATGTCGTTCTGGCCGGAGACCTCACGGCCCTTGGCGATGACGTTGATCGCCATGTCGGCGATCTGCAGCACGTCCTCGTCGGTCTCGGTCGGCAGGCCGCACATGAAGTACAGCTTCACCTGACGCCAGCCGTTGCCGTACGCGGTGGCGACGGTGCGGATCAGGTCCTCTTCCGAGACCATCTTGTTGATGACCTTGCGCATGCGCTCGGAGCCGCCCTCGGGGGCGAAGGTCAGTCCGGAGCGACGGCCGTTGCGGGTCAGCTCGTTGGCCAGGTCGACGTTGAACGCGTCGACGCGGGTCGACGGCAGCGAAAGGCCGATCTTGTCGTCCGTGTAGCGGTCGGCGAGGCCCTTGGCGATGTCGCCGATCTCCGTGTGGTCCGCGGAGGACAGCGACAGCAGGCCGACCTCCTCGAAGCCGGTCGCCTTCAGACCGCGCTCCACCATCTCGCCGATGCCGGTGATGCTTCGCTCCCGCACGGGGCGCGTGATCATGCCGGCCTGGCAGAAACGGCAGCCGCGGGTGCAGCCGCGGAAGATCTCGACGGACATGCGCTCGTGGACGGTCTCCGCGAGCGGGACGAGCGGCTGCTTGGGGTACGGCCACTCGTCGAGGTCCATGACGGTGTGCTTGGAGACCCGCCACGGCACACCGGACTTGTTGGGGACGACACGGCCGATGCGGCCGTCCGGCAGGTACTCGACGTCGTAGAACGACGGGATGTAGACGCTGCCGGTCTTCGCGAGGCGGAAGAGGACCTCCTCGCGGCCGCCGGGCCGGCCCTCGGCCTTCCACTGACGGATGATCTCCGTCATGTCGAGCACGGCCTGCTCGCCGTCGCCGATGATCGCCGCGTCGATGAAGTCCGCGATCGGCTCGGGGTTGAACGCGGCGTGGCCGCCGGCGAGCACGATCGGGTGGTCGACGGTGCGGTCCTTCGACTCCAGCGGGATGCCGGCCAGGTCGAGGGCGGTGAGCATGTTCGTGTAGCCCAGCTCCGTGGAGAAGGACAGACCGAACACGTCGAACGCGGAGACCGGACGGTGCGAGTCGACGGTGAACTGCGGGACCCCGTGCTCGCGCATCAGGGCTTCCAGGTCCGGCCACACGCTGTAGGTGCGCTCGGCGAGGACGCCCTCCCGCTCGTTCAGTACCTCGTAGAGGATCATGACGCCCTGGTTGGGCAGGCCGACCTCGTACGCGTCCGGGTACATCAGCGCCCAGCGGACATCGGCGGATTCCCACGGCTTGACCGTGGAGTTCAGCTCTCCGCCGACGTACTGGATCGGCTTCTGCACGTGCGGGAGCAGAGCTTCGAGCTGCGGAAAGACAGACTCGGCAGCAGACATCTCGAACCTTCGTGAGCTGGCAGGGGGGCGACTATCCAGCGTACCCCGGCGCTCAGTGGCCTCGTGCCGCCCGGAAGCGGGGGGCGAAGGAGCGGGACCAGAGGTCCGGGAGCTCGCGTTCGCGGTCCGCGGCGGCCGCTTCCTCGCGGCCGTACAGAACGCCCCAGGTGAAGGCGGGCTCGCCCGCCGTGGCGGCCTGCTCGGCCAGGTCGGCGAGGGCGGCGCGGGCGACGACGGAGTCCTGGTGGTCGCCGAGGCAGTCCTGGAGGCGCTTCATCCGCCGGACGAGACGGCGGGCGGGCTTGCCGAGGACGGGGGCGGCGGCCTCGGCGGCGTAGCGGGCGCGTTTGGCGGCTTTACGGGCGTCGTGCAGGGCGTGGTCGCGCTCGGGTCCCGGGGCGAGGGCGAGGGCGTGCTCGACGCGGTGGGCGAGGCGGCGGTGGTCGCGCAGGACGGCCTTGCGGAGGACCTCGCGCGCGTCCCGGTGGGCGGCGGGCAGCAGGGGCGGGTCGGTGAGCAGGGCGTCGACGCGGGTGAGCAGGGCGAGGTGGCGCGGGGAGTCCAGGACGTCGAGGGCGCGGCGGCGGGAGCCGGCGCCGTGGGTGGTGGCCCAGGTCTTGAGGCGCCGGTGGGCGGGGCCGGCGACGAGGTCGCGGGGCAGCGCGTCGAGGGCGGTGAGGAGGCGTTCGTCGAGGACTTCGAGGTCGCGGGCGGCGCCGAGTTCGCCGGCGAGCCAGCGCAGCTCGGCGCCGAGGGGGTCGGTGACGGTGCGGTCGAGGACTTTCCCGTACGTCCGCAGGGTGCTGCGCAGCCGGCGGCAGGCGACGCGCATGCGGTGGACGGCGTCGGGCAGGTCGCGGCGGACGGCGGGGTCGAGCCGGACGAGGGCGTCGGCCTGGCGGCGTACGTAGGCGAGGACGGCGGTGCCGGCGGTGCGGAGGTCGTCGGGCGGGGGCGGCGCGGGGGCGGGGGTGCCGGTCTCGGCGAGGGCGCGGGCGAGTTTCGAGGGGGCTGAGGAGGGGACGATGCCGGCCTTGGTGAGGCGTTTCTCCACCGCGTCGAGGACCGCGGGGTCGGCGTCGTCGGCGAGTTCGACCTCGATCTCGGTCCACTCGGCGGTGCGGCCGGGGCAGCCGGCGAGGCGTTCGGCGTGGACGGTGTCGACGGAGACCTCGGCGAGGAGCGTGCCGTCGGCGGCGTGGAGGTGGTGGACGTCGCGGCGGGAGCGGAGGCGGACGACGGGGTGCACGGGGGTGGTGCGGACGCGGGAGCGCAGGAGCCCCGCCAGGGAACGCGGGAGCGTGTCCGAGAGCGGGGCTCTGATCTCGTCGCGGACTCCGGTGGCGACGGGGAACTTCAGGTGCCAGCCGGCGTCGGCGCCGCCGGTGCGGCGGCGCAGGGTGAGGGAGTCGGCGGCGAGGCGGAGGTCGGCGGTGTCGTAGTAGACGGCGTCGAGTGCGGTGACGCCGCGGGGGCGGGCGGTGGCCACGCCTTTGGCGCGGGTGAGGTCGGGGAGCCGGGTCTCCCCCGTGGCCTCGTATTTGCGTTCGATCTCGCGCTTCGTCCGAGCGGACCGCACCGACGTTTCCCCTGCCGCCTCCGCCGCCCGTTTCCGTCCCATACATCGAACGTAGACCCGAAACGGGCGGGGAGGCAGGGGGAGCTAGGCCGTTATGGGCCGCTGGACCCGGATGGACTGGAGCAGGCCGATGGCCACCCAGACCGCGAACATCGACGAGCCGCCGTACGAGACGAACGGCAGCGGCAGGCCGGCCACCGGCATGATGCCGAGGGTCATGCCGATGTTCTCGAAGGCCTGGAAGGCGAACCAGGCGATGATGCCGGCGGCCACGATCGTGCCGTACAGCTCGGTCGTCTCCCGCGCTATCCGGCAGGCGCGCCACAGGATCACGCCGAGCAGCACCAGGATGAGGCCGGCGCCGACGAAGCCCAGTTCCTCGCCCGCGACGGTGAAGACGAAGTCGGTCTGCTGCTCGGGGACGAACTGGCCGGTGGTCTGGGAGCCCTTGAAGAGTCCCGAGCCGAGCAGTCCGCCCGAACCGATCGCGATGCGCGCCTGGTTGGTGTTGTAGCCGACGCCGGCCGGGTCGAGGTCCGGGTTGGCGAAGGCGGCGAACCGGTTGATCTGGTACTCGTCGAGCATGCCGAGCGTGGTGACGAGCACCGCGCCGAGGACGCCCGCGCCGATCAGGCCGAGGACCCAGCGGTTGGAGGCGCCGGAGGCGAGCAGCACGCCGAGCACGATGACGGCCATGACCATCACGGAGCCGAGGTCGGGCATCAGCATGACGATGCCCATGGGCAGGGCGGCCAGGCCGAGCGCCTTGGCGACGGTGCGGTGGTCGGGGTGCAGCTGGTCGCCCGCGTCGACCTTCGCGGCCAGCAGCATCGCCATCACCAGGATGATGGTGATCTTGACGAACTCGCTGGGCTGGAGCGAGAAGCCGCCGCCGATGACGATCCAGGCGTGCGCGCCGTTGATGGTCGCGCCGAGCGGGGTGAGCACGGCGAGGATCAGCAGGATCGAGATGCCGTACAGGAACGGGACCGCGCCGCGCAGGGTGCGGTGCCCGAGCCAGACGGTGCCGATCATCAGGGCGAGCCCGATCCCGGTGTTCAGGGCGTGCCGGAACAGGAAGTAGTACGGGTCGCCCTGGTTGAGCGAGGTGCGGCCGCGGGTGGCGGACCACACGAGCAGCGAGCCCATGAAGGACAGCGCGAGCGCCGACAGCAGGATGGGCCAGTCGAGCCGGCGCAGCACCGAGTCGCGGGCGGCGAGCCGCGCGATCGTGCCGCGCTTGGGCGCGTAGCGGGAGACGGAGAAGCCGGGGGGCGTGGTCATCGGTCAGTCCCTCCCGCGCTGAGCGGTCCCGGGCGGGCCGGCCAGCGGGTCGGTGGGTGAGCGCGGCGGGTCGGCGGGGCCGGTGGTCGGCTGCTCCGGGCCCATGACGGGGGTGTCGGCCGTCTTCCCGGCGTTCGGGCCGTACGGCTTGATGCCGGGCACGTCGATGGAGCCGTCGGCCTCGATCCTCGGCAGTGCCTTCTGCGGCTGCGGCAGCAGTGCCCGCTTCAGGTCCTGCTTGCCGGAGTCGTCGAGTCCGTACAGCGCGTCGTAGATGTTGCGCACGGCGGGGCCGGAGGCGCCGGAGCCCGTACCACCCTGGGAGATCGTCATGACGATCGAGTAGTCCTTGGTGTACGTGGCGAACCACGAGGTGGTCTGCTTGCCGTAGACCTCCGCGGTACCCGTCTTGGCGTGCATCGGGATCTTGTCCTGCGGCCAGCCGCCGAAGCGCCAGGCGGCCGTACCGCGGGTGGCGACTCCCGCGAGGGCTTCGTCTATCAGGTCGCGGGTCTCCTTGGTGAACGGCAGCTTGCCGTGCGACTTGGGCGCGAGCTCGTCGACGGTCTTGCCGTCGGCGCTGACGACGGCCTTGCCGACGGTGGGGTTCCACAGGGTGCCGCCGTTGGAGATGGCGGCGTAGATGGTGGCCATCTGGATGGGGGTGACGAGGGTGTCGCCCTGGCCGATGGAGTAGTTGACGGAGTCACCGGCGCGCATCAGGTTGCCTTCGAGGCAGTTCTCGTAGGAGAGCTGCTGGACGTAGGTGCCGCCCTTCTTGCCGTTCTTGCACCACCAGTCCTTGTTGGCGGACCAGAACTTCTGCTTCCACTGGCGGTCGGGGACGCGGCCGGTGACCTCGTTGGGGAGGTCGACGCCGGTCTCGGCGCCGAGGCCGAACTGATGGGCCGTCTTGTAGAACCAGTCGCCCGGGTTCTTCTTCGGCTTCATCCCGCCGTCCTTCTGCCACTGCTGGTGGGCGAGGGCGTAGAAGACGGTGTCGCAGGAGACCTCGAGGGCGCGGCCGAGCGAGATCGGGCCGTGGTTCTGCGACTCGAAGTTCTTGAAGACCTGGTTGCCGATGGAGTACGAGCTGGTGCAGGGGTAGCGGCCGTCGAAGTCGTAGCCGGCGTTGACGGCGGCGGCGGTGGAGACGACCTTGAAGATGGAGCCGGGGGCCGCCTGGCCCTGGATGGCCCGGTTGAGCAGCGGGAAGTTGGAGTTCTTGCCGGTGAGGGCGGCGTAGTCCTTGGCGGAGATGCCGCCGACCCAGGCGTTGGGGTCGTAGTCGGGCATCGAGGCCATGGCGACGATGCGGCCGGTCTTGGCCTCCATGACGACGACGGCGCCCGCGTCGGCCTTGTAGTTCTCGTTGGTGTTCTTGTCGAAGGTCTTGCGGGCTTCCTTCATGGCGTTGGCCAGTTCCCATTCGGCGACCGCCTGGACGCGGGCGTCGATGGAGGTGACGACGTTGGCGCCGGGCACGGCGGGGTCGCTCTGGGCCTGGCCGATGACGCGGCCGAGGTTGTCGACCTCGTAGCGGGTGACGCCGGCCTTGCCGCGCAGCTGCCTGTCGTACGTCCGCTCCAGGCCGGAGCGGCCGACCATGTCGGAGCGCAGGTAGGGCGAGTCGCTGTCCTTGGCCTTCTCGATCTCGTTGTCGGTGACGGGCGAGAGGTAGCCGAGGACCTGGGAGGTGCGGGACTTGCCGGGGGCCGGGTAGCGGCGCACGGCGGCGGGTTCGGCGGTGATGCCGGGGAAGTCCTCGGCGCGCTCGCGGATCTGGAGGGCCTGCTGGGTGGTGGCCTCGTCGGTGACGGGGATGGGCTGGTAGGGCGAACCGTTCCAGCACGGCTTGGGCGTCTTGGAGTCGCACAGCCGGATCTTGTTGACGACGTCCTCGGGCTTCATGCGCAGGACGCCGGCGAGCCGGGTGAGGACGGCCTTGCCGTCGTCCTTCATCTTCATCAGCTCGGTGCGCGAGGCGGAGACCACGAGCCGGGTCTCGTTGTCGGCGAGCGGGACGCCGCGGGCGTCGAGGACGGAGCCGCGGACGGCGGGCTGGACGACCTGCTGGACGTGGTTGTTCTTGGCCTCGTCGCCGTACTCCTTGCCGTTGCGGATCTGGAGGTACCAGAGACGGCCGCCGAGGGTGGCGAGCAGGGAGAAGACGAGAACCTGGATGACGACGAGCCGGATCTGGACGCGGGGGGTCCGCCCGGTCTCGGGGATGTTGCTCATGCTGCCGCTGCCCCCTGGGTCACAGTCGCTTGACTCCCTTGATCCGCCCGGCGCGCGAGGCGCGGCTCCGGGCGGCCTTGATACGCAGTCCGCCACGCTGGCCGCCGATCCTCAGGCCGGTGCCGGAGGAGAGCCAGCCGGAGGCGACGTCGGCCCCGTTCGCGCCCGTGGCGTCGGCGAGCGGATCGTTGTCGGCGCGCCGGGCCAGGGCCATGATCAGCGGCACCGTGAAGGGGGCCAGGAGCAGGTCGTACAGGACCGCCGTGAACAGCAGGAAGCCGAGGCCGACATGGCGGGCGGCGGTGTCGCCGACGAGGGCGCCGACGCCCGCGTACAGCAGGGTGGAGCCGATCGCGGCGGCGGCGACCACGGTCATCGGGCCGGTGGCGGACTTGAGCCGGCCGTTGTCGGGGCGGGCCAGGCCGCACAGGTAGCCGACGAGGCAGAGCACGAGGGCGTAGCGGCCGGCGGCGTGGTCGGCGGGCGGCGCGAGGTCGGCGAGCAGGCCGGCGGCGAAGCCCGCGAGGGCGCCGGTGACGTGCCCGTACACCAGGGCGAGGGCGACGACCGTGAGCAGGACGAGGTCCGGGACGGCGCCGGGAAGCTGGAGGCGGGCGAGGACGGAGACCTGGACGACGAGGGCGACGACGATCAGCGCGGCCGAGAGAAGGATGCGGTTGATCTTCACGGTGTCGCCCCCTGGTCCTGCGGCTGCTGGTTCTGGTCCGGCTGGTCGGCGTCCGGCTGACCGGCCTGCTGGTCGGCGGGCGGGGCGGCGGGCCGCTGGGCCGGCTGCCCCGGCTTGCGCTCCACGCGGCCGGTGGCCGGTCCGACCGGCGCCTGGCCGCCCATCTGCTGCCCGGGCTGCCCGCCGTCCGGTGCGGGCGGCGTGGCCGTGACGGTGACGGTCGGCGCGGGCTTGGGCTTCTGCGGCAGGACCATGTCGCGCGGGTCCGTGCGCGGGGCCTGGACGACGACGCCGACGATGTCGAGCTTGGTGAAGCCGACGTACGGGCGGACGTAGACGTTGCGGGTCAGCCCGCCGCCCGCGGGGTCGACGCGGACGACCTCGCCGACCGGCACGCCGGGCACGAACGGCTTGTCGGCCTGCGAGCCGAAGGTGACGAGCCGGTCGCCCTTCTTCACCTTGGCCTTGCCGTTGAGGAGCTGGACGAGCAGCGGGCGGTCGCCCTGGCCGGTGGCGAAGCCGAGTTCGTCGCTCTCCTCCATGCGGGTGCCGACGGTGAAGTCGGGGTCGTTGGCGAGCAGCACGGTCGACGTGGAGGGGCCGACGGTGGTGACGCGGCCGACCAGGCCGGAGCCGTTGAGCACGGTCATGTCGCGCTGGACGCCGTCGCGGGCGCCGATGTCGATGGTGACGGTCCAGGAGAAGCCCTGGGCGGCGCCGATGGCGATGACCTCGGCGCCCTTGATGCCGTACTGGCCGGCCCCGGCGGTCTTCAGCATGGAGTCGAGTTCGCGCACCCGGTTGCGGTTGCGGTCGTCGCTGCCGAGCTTCGCCTTGAGGGCGGCGTTCTCCTTCTCCAGGGCGGCGATACGGGTGTGCCGCTCCCCGGAGTCCCGGACGGCCCCTATGGCGTTGCCGACCGGGTCGACCGCGGCGGCGACGCCGTTCTCGACCGGGCCGAAGACCGCGGCCGCGGCCTGCCGGGCGCCGTCGACCGGTGACTCCTGGCCTCCTCTGATGTCCACCGTGATCAGTGCGAACGCGGTGGCGATCAGCAGCACCAGGAGCAGCCGGCTCTCTCGTGTGTCCCTCACGTGCGGCGGCCGTGCCCTTCCTCGAGTCGACGGATGATGGAGTTGTACGTGCGCGGGTACGGCTTCGCGAGGACGCGGGTGCGGGTACGCGCGCGGGGTGCCCGAGGAGCACCGCCGGGGGCGCCGGGTCCGGGGTCGCCGGGCCCGGCGGGCCGTCAGCGGCGTGGCTGGGCGTCGAGGACCTGCTGGAGGGCCTCGAACTCCTCGACGCACTTGCCGGAACCGAGCGCCACCGAGTCCAGCGGGTCCTCGGCGATGTGGATCGGCATGCCGGTCTCGCTGCGCAGCCGCTCGTCGAGGCCGCGCAGCAGGGCGCCGCCGCCGGTGAGGACGATGCCGCGGTCCATGACGTCGCCGGAGAGCTCCGGCGGGCACTTGTCGAGGGTGGTCTTCACCGCGTCGACGATGGCGTTGACCGGCTCCTCGATGGCCTTGCGGACCTCGGCGGCGGAGATGACCACGGTCTTCGGCAGGCCGGAGACCAGGTCGCGGCCGCGGATCTCGGTGTGCTCGTCCTGGTCGAGGTCGTACGCCGAACCGATGGTGATCTTGATCTGTTCGGCGGTGCGCTCGCCGAGAAGGAGCGAGTACTCCTTCTTGACGTGCTGGATGATCGCGTTGTCCAGCTCGTCGCCGGCCACCCGGATGGACTGTGCCGTGACGATTCCGCCGAGGGAGATGACAGCCACCTCGGTGGTGCCGCCGCCGATGTCGACGACCATGTTGCCGGTGGCCTCGTGGACCGGCAGGCCCGAGCCGATCGCGGCGGCCATCGGCTCCTCGATGATGTGTACCTGGCGGGCGCCGGCCTGGGTGGACGCCTCGATGACGGCGCGGCGCTCGACTCCGGTGATGCCGGAGGGCACGCAGACGACGACCCGGGGGCGGGCCAGGTAACGGCGCTTGTGGATCTTGAGGATGAAGTAACGGAGCATCCGCTCCGTGATCTCGAAGTCGGCGATCACACCGTCCTTCAGCGGCCGGACGGCGACGATGTTGCCGGGGGTCCGGCCGATCATCTTCTTCGCCTCGGCACCAACCGCGAGGATCCCGCCGGTGTTGGTGTTGATCGCGACGACGGACGGCTCGTTCAGAACGATGCCTCGACCCCTGACGTACACCAGCGTGTTGGCGGTCCCGAGGTCGACAGCCATGTCACGGCCGATGAACGACATTGAGTTCCCCTTGATTCCCATGAGGATCGTCGGGCCTTCCCTAACGGAGCGTTGACGGCTTCTCAGGTCGGCGAGGTGGTGGCTGAGAGTGAAACGGCGTGGAGTTTTCCATCGTAGTGCCGCCCGCGCGGGGGCCGCGCGGCGGACCGCCTCAGTCCACCTCTGTATAGGTGACGGAATGACGCGGCGATCCGTTCCCGGGATCGGTGATCATATGCCAGAGGGCGACCGAATTCCTTCGGTCGCCCTCTGGCATGGCTCTGTTCGGCGGAGGCCGCCCGCCGCCGGACGGGTCGGGCCTCGTTCGCCGGCCCTCGGTCAGACGAGACCGGGGAAGAAGATCTTCATCTCGCGCTGGGCGGACTCCTCGGAGTCCGAGGCGTGGATCAGGTTCTCGCGGACGATGGTGCCGAAGTCACCGCGGATGGAACCCGGGGCGGCGGCGATCGGGTCGGTCGGGCCGGCCAGGGTGCGCAGGCCCTCGATGACCCGCTCGCCCTCGACGACCAGGGCGACGACCGGGCCGGAGGCCATGAAGCCCATCAGCGGCTCGTAGAACGGCTTGCCCTTGTGCTCGCCGTAGTGCTGCTCCAGGGTGTCCTGGTCCAGCTCGCGCATCTCCAGGGCCGCGATGGTCCAGCCGGCCTTGCGCTCGATACGGCCGATGATCTCGCCGATCAGGCCACGGCGGACGGCATCGGGCTTGAGCAGGACGAGCGTGCGCTGGCTCACGGGGAAACTCCTTCAGACACTTCGGACAGACAGGGGTGTGACAGACAAGGCTGTGCGGGCCACTGAATCTACAGGGCCCGCACCGGGAGTCGTCACGCAGCGTCAGGCTCTGCGGAGCCTTCGGCGGCGGCCGCGTTCGCGGCCCAGCGGGCCTTGATCTCGTCGATCCTCCGCCCGTAGTGCACCGAGGCCCACCACAACACGGCGAAGACCGCGCCCAGGAAGAACATCACCGGGACGAAGAAACCGCTCGCGATCAGCGCGATCTGGAGCGCCCAGCCGAGCTGCACACCGCCCGGACGGGTGATCATCCCGCACAGCAGCACCGACAGGACCATGGCGATGCCGCACACCGTCCAGACCGTCGACATGGCCAGCGAGTCGTCCTTCATGGCGACCAGACCGGCGAAGCCGATCACGAAGAACTCGCCGATCAGGGTCGAGGCGCAGAGCATACGCACAGGATTCAGCCCCTCTTGAGCAGCAGCCGGGCGTCGCCGACCGTGAAGATCGAACCGGTGACGAGGACGCCGCCGCCCGCGTACTCGCCCTCTTCCTCGGCGAGCGTGATCGCGGCCTCGATGGCGTCGTCCAGGCGCGGCTCGACCACCACCCGGTCCTCGCCGAAGATCTCGACCGCGAGCGCGGCGAGCGCGTCCGGGTCGGTGGCGCGCGGGTTGGAGTTCGAGGTGATCACGATCTCCGCGAAGATCGGCTCGAAGGCCTCCAGGAGACCGCGGGCGTCCTTGTCGGCGCTCGTGGAGACCACGCCGATGAGCCGGGAGAAGCCGAAGGACTCGGTGACGGCCTCGGCCGTCGCGCGGGCGCCGTGCGGGTTGTGCGCCGCGTCCAGGACGACCGTCGGCGACGAGCGGACGACCTCCAGCCGGCCCGGCGACGCCACCTGGGCGAACGCGCGGCGGACCGTGTCGATGTCCAGGGCGCGGGCGTGCTGCGCGCCGATGCCGAAGAACGCCTCGACGGCCGCCAGCGCCACCGCCGCGTTGTGCGCCTGGTGCGCGCCGTACAGCGGCAGGAAGACACCCTCGTACTCGCCGCCCAGACCCCGCAGGGTCAGCTGCTGGCCGCCGACCGCGACCTCGCGCGCGGTGACGCCGAACTCCATGCCCTCGCGGGCCACGGTGGCGTCCGCCTCGACGGCCTTCTTCAGGAGCACCTGCGCGGCGTCGACCGGCTGCTGGGCGAGGATCACCGTGGCGTCCTGCTTGATGACACCGGACTTCTCGCCCGCGATCTCGCCCGTCGTCGAACCGAGCCGGTCCGTGTGGTCCAGGTCGATGGGGGTGACCACGGCGACCGACGCGTCGATCACGTTCGTCGCGTCCCAGGTGCCGCCCATGCCGACCTCGACGACGGCCACGTCCACCGGGGCGTCCGCGAACGCCGCGTACGCCATGCCGGTGAGGACCTCGAAGAACGACAGCCGGTACTCCTCGCGGGCGTCGACCATCTCCACGTACGGCTTGACGTCCTGGTACGTCTCGATGAACCGCTCCGGGTCGATCGGGGCGCCGTCCAGGCTGATCCGCTCCGTGATGGTCTGCACGTGCGGCGACGTGTAGCGGCCGGTGCGCAGGTCGAAGGCGCCGAGGAGCGACTCGATCATGCGGGCCGTGGACGTCTTGCCGTTGGTGCCCGTGATGTGGATCGACGGGTACGCGCGCTGCGGCTCGCCCAGCACGTCCATCAGGGCCGCGATCCGCTTGACCGACGGCTCCAGCTTCGTCTCGCCCCAGCGGGTCGCCAGCTCGTTCTCGACCTCCCGCAATGCCCGGTCGACCTCGGGGTCCTCGGGCCGGGACGGCACCGGGTCGCCCTGCGGCGGGCCGGTCATCGCGCGCAGCGTGCGGCTGCCGGCCTCGATCACCGCCAGGTCGGGGTCACGGTCGGTCGCTTCGTCGACGATGCCGTCGAACTGGTCGTCGTCGCCCTGGTCGCGCGGGTCGCTCGAGTCACTCACGCGTCCAGTCTACGGAGCGCCGGTGACAGGACCATGGACCCACCCCTTTCGGGACCTTCGCCCGACGGTCCGCCGCGGCCGGGCGGCAAAATTGGTGATCATGGACATAGGCATCGATCTCGGCACCGCCAACACCCTCCTCTACGCCCGCGGCCGCGGCATCGTCCTCAACGAACCGTCCGTCGTGGCCGTCGACATGGGCACCGGGGCGGCGCTCGCGGTCGGCACCGAGGCCAAGCGGACCATCGGCCGCACCCCCGGCTCCATCAGCGCGATCCGGCCCCTCAAGGACGGCGTCATCAGCGACTACGAAGCCGCGGAACAGATGATCCGGCACTTCGTCCGCAAGGCCGTCCCCGGACGCCGGATGCCGCGCATCCGCATGGTCGTCTGCGTCCCCAGCGGCGTCACCCCCGTCGAACGGCGCGCCATCGTCCACGCCTCGCGCGCCGCCGGCGCCCGGGCCGTCCACCTCATCGAGGAACCCATGGCCGCCGCCATCGGAGCCGGGCTGCCCGTGGCCGACCCGCGCGGCTCCATGGTCGTCGACATCGGCGGCGGCACCACCGAAGTCGCCGTCATCTCCCTCGGCGGCATCGTCACCGCCCAGTCCCTGCGCGTCGGCGGCGACCGCCTCGACGCCGCCATCGGCGACTGGGTCCGCAAGGAACACGCCCTGTACATCGGCGAACGCTCCGCCGAGGACGTCAAGATCGCGATCGGCTCGGCGTGGCCCCTGCCCGGTGAGGAGGAGTTCGAGGCGCGGACCGTGCCCGTACGGGGCCGGGAGAAGATCAGCGGGCTGCCGAAGACCGTCGACCTGACCGTGCCCGAGATCCGCCGGGCCCTCGACGAGCCGGTGGAGGCGATCATCGCGGCCGTACGGGCCACCCTTGAGGACTGCCCGCCCGAACTGTCCGGGGACGTCATGGAACACGGGATCGTGCTCACCGGAGGCGGGGCGCTGCTGCCGGGCCTCGACCTGCGGCTGGCGTCGGCGACGGGGATTCCGGTGTTCGTGGCGGAGGCGCCGCTGGACTGCGTGGGGCTGGGGGCGGGGGCGTGCGTCGAGGACTTCGACGCGCTGGAGCGGGTGCTGGGGAAGGCGGAGGTGGTCCGGTGAGGGGTGCCGGGCGGGTCGGCTAGCGGATGCCTGCCGGGAGCGTGGCCGTCACCACGTAGGCGCCGCGGGCGCGGGTGGCTTCGAGGGTGCCGCCCATGGTGGTGACGCGTTCCGCCATGGAGACCAGGCCCGTGCCCGTGGAGACCGGGGCGTGGGCCGGCGGGGTCGTCGCGAGGGGGTTGCGGACCTCGATGCGGAGGTCCGCGTCGTCGACCGTGATGGTGACCGTGACCGGCAGGCCCGGGGCGTGCTTCGTCGCGTTCGTGAGGCATTCGCGGACCACCCGGTGGACCGCCGTCTGGCGGAGCGGCGAGACGGCCTTCGCCTCCTGGGCGACGTCCAGGTGGACCGGGCTGCCCATCCGCTCGCTCTCCTCGGCGAGCGCCGCGAGGCCGTCGAGGCCGGGGGCGCCGTCGGTGCGGCGGACGATGGTCTCGTTGAGCATCCGGTGGGCCCGGCGCGCGGTGTCGGCCAGTTCCTCGAAGTCCTGCTGGTGCGCCTCTCCCCTGGCCCGTACGGACAGCACCTCGGCGCGTACGGCCAGCAGCGTCAGCTCGCGGCCCACCAGGTCGTGGACATCGCGGCCGACCTGGATGCGTTCCTCCTGGACGGCCTGCCGGACGGCGGCCTCGCGGTGCTGGACCTCCAGGGCGGCGACCAGGTCGTGGCGGTAGGCGGCGATGCCGACGCCCGCCGCGAGGACGCCGATGGGGACGACCAGGCTGAGGAAGTCGCTGAGGGTGTCGCCGTGCCGGTCCGGCCAGCCGGGCAGGTTGAAGTACGCGTACGCGGTCGCCGTGTACAGGGCGGTGGCCAGCGCGGCGGCCCGGCGGCCCCGGAAGCGGCCGAGGGAGTAGAGCGCGAACTGGATCATCGTCAGCTCGTGCAGCCAGCCCATCATGCCCAGCGCCACCACGAACGGCACCCACGGCGCCCTGCGGCGCAGCAGCAGCGTCGCCGCGCCGCCCGCGAGCGCCAGGGCCGCGGTGGGACCGGAGAGCGAGTTGTCCTCGCGGGCGAGGCCCGGGACGTCCAGGACCATCAGGCCGAAGGCGAAGAGCGCGGCGACGGCGTCCATGGCGGGCGGCGACACGGCCCACCGGTCCACACAGCGGCGCAGCGTGACAGGGGCGGGCGAGGGGAGCATGTCCCCCATCATCCCGGGTCGAAGGTCCCGAAACCGTGGCCCTGAAGTCCCGATCGGTGTGAGATCGGGCACTTCGCCCGGATCGCTACGAAAGCTTCTCAATGAGAAAGGGCCCCACCGCGTGCGGTGGGGCCCTTTCCTTACGGGTTACGCCTGCGGCAGCCGCTCCAGCTGCGTCTGGATGCGGGCGATGTCCTCCTCCGCCTTGGCGAGGCGGGTGCGGATCTTGTCCACGACGTTGTCCGGGGCCTTGCCGAGGAACGCCTCGTTGCCCAGCTTGCCCTCGGCCTGCGCCTTCTCCTTCTCGGCGGCGGCGAGGTCCTTCGCGAGGCGCTTGCGCTCGGCGGCCACGTCGATGGTGCCGGACAGGTCGAGCGCGACCGTCGCGCCGGCGACCGGCAGGGAGGCGGTGGCGGCGAAGCCCTCGCCCTCCGGCTGGAGGCGCAGCAGCTGGCGGATGGCGGCCTCGTGCGGGGCGAGCGCGGTGCCGGTCAGCTCCAGGCGGGCCGGGACCTTCTGGCCGTCCTGGAGGCCCTGCTCCTTGCGGAACCGGCGGACCTCGGTGACGAGCCGCTGGACCAGCTCGATCTCCTCCTCGGCGGCCTTGTCGCGGAAGCCCGAGTCCTTCGGCCAGTCGGCGATGACCAGCGACTCGCCGCCCGTGAGGGTGGTCCACAGCGTCTCGGTGACGAACGGGACGATCGGGTGCAGCAGGCGCAGCATGACGTCCAGGACCTCGCCGAGGACGCGGCCGGAGACCTTGGCCTGCTCACCGCCCGCGAAGAACGTGGTCTTCGACAGCTCGACGTACCAGGCGAAGACCTCGTCCCACGCGAAGTGGTAGAGCGCCTCGCTGAGCTTGGCGAACTGGTAGTCCTCGTAGTACGCGTCGACCTGCGCGACCGTCTCGCCCAGCCGGGACAGGATCCAGCGGTCCGTGGCGGACATCTCGGAGGCGTCCGGCAGCGGGCCCTCGATCGTGGCGCCGTTCATCATCGCGAAGCGGGTCGCGTTCCAGATCTTGTTCGCGAAGTTACGGGACGCCTGGACCCAGTCCTCGCCGATCGGGACGTCCGCGCCCGGGTTCGCGCCCTTGGCCAGGGTGAAGCGGACGGCGTCGGAGCCGTACGCGTCCATCCAGTCCAGCGGGTCGACCGCGTTCGGGTTGGACTTCGACATCTTCTTGCCGAACTCGTCGCGGACCAGGCCGGTCAGGGCGACGGTCTTGAACGGCACCTCGCCGTCCATCGCGTACAGGCCGAACATCATCATCCGGGCGACCCAGAAGAAGATGATGTCGTGGCCGGTCAGCAGGACGTCGGTGGAGTAGAACTTCGCGAGGTCCGGGGTCTTCTCCGGCCAGCCGAGCGTGGAGAACGGCCACAGGCCGGAGGAGAACCAGGTGTCCAGGACGTCGGGGTCCTGCGTCCAGCCCTCGCCCGTCGGGATCTCGTCGTCGGGTCCGACGCAGACGACCTCGCCGTCGGGGCCGTACCAGATCGGGATCCGGTGACCCCACCACAGCTGGCGCGAGATGCACCAGTCGTGCATGTTGTCGACCCAGTCGAAGTAGCGCTTGGAGAGCTCCTTCGGGTGGATCTCGACGGAGCCGTCGCGGACGGCGTCGCCGGCGGCCTGCGCCAGCGGGCCGACCTTGACCCACCACTGCATCGACAGGCGCGGCTCGACCGTGGTCTTGCAACGCGAGCAGTGGCCGACGGAGTGCATGTACGGGCGCTTCTCGGCGACGATCCGGCCCTGCTCCTTGAGCGCGCCGACGATCGCCGAGCGGGCCTCGAAGCGGTCCAGGCCGAGGAAGGGACCGTGGACCGTGATGATGCCGTGCTCGTCCATGACGGTGAGCGAGGGCAGGTCGTGACGCTGGCCGATGGCGAAGTCGTTCGGGTCGTGCGCCGGGGTCACCTTGACGGCGCCGGTGCCGAACTCCGGGTCGACGTGGGTGTCCGCGACGACCGGGATGGTGCGGTCGGTCAGCGGCAGCTTGATCTGCTTGCCGACCAGGTGGCGGTAGCGCTCGTCGTCCGGGTGGACCGCGACGGCGGTGTCGCCGAGCATCGTCTCGGCCCTGGTCGTCGCGACGACCAGGGAGTCGTCGCCCTCGCCGTAGCGGATGGAGACCAGCTCACCGGCGTCGTCCTGGTACTCGACCTCGATGTCGGAGATCGCGGTGAGGCAGCGCGGGCACCAGTTGATGATGCGCTCGGCGCGGTAGATCAGACCGTCCTCGTACAGGTCCTTGAAGATCTTCTGAACGGCCTTGGAGAGGCCCTCGTCCATGGTGAAGCGCTCGCGCGACCAGTCGAGACCGGCACCCAGGCGGCGCAGCTGGCCGAGGATCCGGCCGCCGTACTCCTCCTTCCACTGCCAGACGCGCTCGACGAACTCCTCGCGGCCCAGGTCGTGGCGGGACTTGCCCTCCTCGGCGAGCTGCTGCTCGACCTTGTTCTGGGTGGCGATGCCGGCGTGGTCCATGCCCGGCAGCCAGAGGGTCTCGAAGCCCTGCATGCGCTTGCGGCGGGTGAGGGCGTCCATCAGCGTCACCTGGAAGGCGTGGCCCAGGTGCAGGGCACCGGTGACGTTCGGCGGCGGGATGACGATGGTGAAGGGCGGCTTGTCACTCTTCGCGTCGGCCGTGAAGTAGCCGCGGTCTACCCAGCGCTCGTACAGCGCCCCCTCTACCTCGGCCGGCGCGTACGTGGTCGGGAGTTCGGGGGTGGCTGCGGTGTGCTGCTGAGTGTTATCGGTCACCGGGCCAGTTTAAAGGTGTCACCGGCCAGGGTCTGTCCGGCGGATCAGGGTCGGATAGGCCGGGGCGTCTGGTGCGGTGCATGGCAAGGCGCCGGAGTGCCTTAATAGCGGAGCTATTCGGGCATTTCGGCAACGCAGCCAGGTGCCGTGCCAGGCGTCACGGCCCCGGCCATGGTCCGCCGGACAGACCCTGGTGCTGAAACGCGATTCTTCGGTAACGGTGTGGCCCCCACTTCCCCTGTCCCCGCCGACTTCCGAGAGGATGTTCGGCAGCCATAAGCATTCTGTGAGGGGAACCCGTCCATGAGCAACAACCAGCCAGGCCCGTACGGCGGCCAGCCGAACCCGTACGGGCAGCAGCCCGGGCCTTACGGGGGCCAGCCGAACCCGTACGGGCAGCCGCAGCAGGCCCCGCAGCCGGGTTACGGCTACCCCCCGCAGGCGCCCCAGGCCCCCCAGGGCGTTCCGCCGCAGCAGCCCGGCCCCTACGGCCAGCCGGCCCAGCCCGGTCCGTACGGCCAGCCGCAGCAGCCGAACCCGTACGGGCAGCCCGCGCCGCCGCAGCAGCCCAACCCCTACGGGGCGCCGCAGCAGCCCCCGTACGGCGCCCCGCAGGGCCCCGGCGGCTACGACGGCATGCCGCCGGCCGCCCCGAAGAAGAGCAAGGCGGGCGTGGTCATCGCCGTGGCGGCCGGCGTGGTGGCGCTCGCCGTGGGCGCGTACTTCCTGATCGGCGGCGGGGGCGGCTCCAATGTCGCGGACGACGGCGCGCACAAGCTGATCACCCCGGCCACCGTGCTCGGCGAGTACAAGAAGTCCACCAAGAGCAACTCGTCGCCGGAGGACAAGGAGTCGCTGAAGGCCGCGGAGAAGGAGGGCGTCCGCAACGCCAAGGAGGTCCAGGCCGACTACGAGGTGAAGAACGAGGCCAACCCGCTGGCCGGGAAGATGCTCAGCTTCAACGGCCTCTACGGCGAGATCGACGACCCGGAGAAGGTCGTCGACTCCATCTTCGCCTTCGTCAAGACGAAGTCGAAGGAGGGCAAGAGCGAGGACGGCACGGGCGAGCTCCAGGGCGAGCCGACCGCGTACAACCCGCCCGAGCTCGGCGACGCCGTCCTCAAGTGCCAGCAGTCGAAGACGAAGGCCGACCCCACCGCGGGCACCCCGGCGTTCACCATCAACTTCTGTGTGTGGGCCGACCACAGCACCCTGGGCATCGTCGTCCCGCTCGACATGGGCTCCGTGCTCACCGGCAAGGGCGGCTCCCCCGAGGACGCGGCCTCCCTCACCGCCAAGCTGCGCAAGGAAGTCCGCGTCAAGGCCTGAGGCGTGAGCCGGTCCTGACCTGACGACGAGGAAGGGGCGCCCCGGCGGGGGCGCCCCTTCCTCGTGTCGTACCGCGGGAGTCACACGGGAATCACGCGCTCTTCTCGTGCCGTCCGTCGTTCTTGACGATCCGCGGGACCAGCGTCGGGTTGACGTTGTCGCGGACCACGTCGGCCGTGATGACCACGCGGGCCACGTCCTTGCGGGACGGGACCTCGTACATCACCGACTGGAGGACCTCCTCCATGATGGCGCGCAGGCCGCGCGCGCCGGTGCCGCGCAGGATCGCCTGGTCGGCGATGGCCTCCAGGGCGGGGCGGTCGAAGTCCAGCTCGACACCGTCGAGTTCGAAGAGCCGCTGGTACTGCTTCACCAGCGCGTTGCGCGGCTCGACGAGGATCTTCAGCAGGGCCTCGCGGTCCAGGTTGTGCACCGAGGTGATGACGGGCAGGCGGCCGATGAACTCGGGGATCATCCCGAACTTCACCAGGTCCTCCGGCATGACCTCCTGGAACACCTCGCTGGACTCGATCTCGCGCTTGGAGCGGATGGTCGCGCCGAAGCCGATGCCCTTGGCGCCGGCCCGCGACTCGATGATCTTGTCCAGGCCCGCGAAGGCTCCGCCCACGATGAACAGCACGTTCGTCGTGTCGATCTGGATGAACTCCTGGTGCGGGTGCTTCCGTCCGCCCTGCGGCGGCACGGAGGCGGTGGTGCCCTCCAGGATCTTGAGCAGGGCCTGCTGCACGCCCTCGCCGGAGACGTCACGCGTGATCGACGGGTTTTCGCTCTTCCGGGCGACCTTGTCGATCTCGTCGATGTAGATGATGCCGGTCTCGGCCTTCTTGACGTCGTAGTCGGCGGCCTGGATCAGCTTCAGCAGGATGTTCTCGACGTCCTCGCCGACATAGCCCGCCTCCGTCAGCGCGGTGGCGTCGGCGATGGCGAACGGCACGTTGAGCATCCGGGCCAGGGTCTGCGCGAGCAGCGTCTTGCCGGAGCCGGTCGGGCCGAGCAGCAGGATGTTGGACTTCGCCAGCTCGATGGCGTCGTCCCGGCCCTGCGCGCCGCCGTTCTCGCCGGCCTGGACGCGCTTGTAGTGGTTGTAGACCGCGACCGAGAGGGCCTTCTTCGCGGGCTCCTGCCCGACGACGTACCCCTCGAGGAACTCGTAGATCTCGCGGGGCTTGGGGAGTTCCTCCCAGCGCACCTCGCTCGTCTCCGCGAGTTCTTCCTCGATGATCTCGTTGCAGAGGTCGATGCACTCGTCGCAGATGTACACACCGGGCCCCGCGATGAGCTTCTTCACCTGCTTCTGGCTCTTACCGCAGAACGAGCACTTGAGCAGATCGCCGCCATCACCGATGCGTGCCACGAGGTGCTTCCCCTTCGCCTGGGAGCGCTTGGTTCAGCGACTCCTGGTGCCTCATATTCGACGGTACCTTGCCGGGCCCTTCACCCGGGCCCCCCTTGACGCGGTTGACAGGGGCGGAATCCGGCCATGCCGTGTTCCGGAATGCCCCCGTTCACCGCGTCAAGGGAAGGTCGGGCGTCAGACTGCCGCGGCGGCCGTGCTCTTGCGGGTCGAGACGATCTGGTCGATCAGACCGTACGCGAGGGCGTCCTCGGCGGTCAGGATCTTGTCGCGCTCGATGTCGTCGCGGATCTTCTCGATCGGCGTCGAGGAGTGCTTGGCCAGCATCTCCTCGAGCTGGCTGCGCATCCGCAGGATCTCGTTGGCCGCGATCTCCAGGTCGGAGAGCTGCTCGCGGCCGGTGCCACCGGAGGGCTGGTGGATCAGGACACGGGCGTTCGGCAGGGCCATCCGCTTGCCGGGGGTGCCGGCGGCGAGCAGCACGGCCGCGGCGGAGGCCGCCTGGCCCATGCAGACCGTCTGGATGTCCGGCTTGACGAACTGCATCGTGTCGTAGATGGCGGTCAGCGCGGTGAACGAGCCACCGGGGCTGTTGATGTAGATCGAGATGTCCCGGTCCGGGTCCATCGACTCCAGGCACAGCAGCTGCGCCATGACGTCGTTGGCGGAGGCGTCGTCGATCTGCACGCCGAGGAAGATCACGCGCTCCTCGAAGAGCTTCGCGTACGGGTCGTACTCGCGCACACCCTGCGAGGTGCGCTCGACGAAGCGCGGGACGACGTAACGGTTGTCCACCTGCGGGCCGGTGTAGAGGCCGCTCGCGGAGAAGTTCGGGGTCATGGGGCTGTTCACCATCCAGAGGGCGATCGGTGGGCTGGGGCTTCGGTACGGGCCGCCCGGGCTCAGGCGCCCGTGCCGCCGCCGCCCGGAACACCCGCGGCGTGGGTGATGATGTCGTCGATGAGGCCGTAGTCCTTGGCCTCCTCGGCGGTGAACCAGCGGTCGCGGTCACCGTCACGGATGATCGCCTCGACCGTCTGGCCCGAGTGCTGAGCGGTGATCTCGGCCATGCGCTTCTTCGTACGGAGCAGGTACTCGGCCTGGATCTTGATGTCCGAGGCGGTGCCGCCGATGCCGGCGGAGCCCTGGTGCATCAGGATGTCGGTGTTCGGCAGCGCGAAGCGCTTGCCGGCGGAGCCGCCGGTGAGCAGGAACTGGCCCATCGAGGCCGCCATGCCCATGCCGATGGTGACGATGTCGTTGGGGATGTACTGCATGGTGTCGTAGATCGCCATGCCGGCCGTCACCGAGCCACCGGGGCTGTTGATGTAGAGGAAGATGTCCTTCTCCGGGTCGGCGGCCAGGAGGAGCATCTGCGCGGTGATCTTGTTCGCGATCTCGTCGTCGACCTGCTGGCCGAGGAAGATGATCCGCTCGCCGAGAAGCCGGTTGTAGACGTGGTCGCCGAGACCACCACCGATGGACGGCTCACCCGCGGCGTAAGGCTTCAGATTCGTCACGTATCCACCTGCTCGTCTCCGACGGCCCCGTGCCGTCTCGCGTCTCGTTCTGAGGGCAGTGCCCCCGTATTCATGGACCCTAACGCGCTGGTAGGCGGGCGCCATCCCGGTTCCCGAACTGTTCGCTCGGAGCGCAAGGTAGGCGGCGCGCGCATGAAAGGCCGGTGTACGTCACGGGCCCGGGCGCACGACAGTGCGTCCGGGCCCGTGGCGCGGGTTCAGCGGGCTTCGCCGGGCGGACGGGCCGCCCGGGGAGCCTTACTTGTCCTCGGAGACCTCGGCGTCGCCGGTGACGGCCTCGACGGTCTCGGCGGCCTGGTCCTCGTCCTCGTCGGACAGGTCGACCACGTTGCCGTTGGTGTCGACGACCTTGGCGGCCTCGACGACGACCGCGAGGGCCTTGCCGCGGGCGACCTCGCCGACGAGCATCGGCACCTGGCCGCCCTGGACGACGGCCTGGGCGAACTGGTCGGGGGACATGCCGGAGGAGGCGGCGCGGCGCATGAGGTGCTCGGTGAGCTCCTCCTGCTCCACGTTCAGCTTCTCCTGGTTGACCAGCTCGTCGAGCAGGAACTGGGTCTTGATGCCCTTGACCGCCTGCTCCTTGGTCTCGGCGTCGAACTCTTCCTCGGTCTTGCCCTGGAACTCCAGGTACTTCGCGAGGTCGAGGCCCATCTGGCCGAGCTGGTGGTGCTCCAGGTTGTGCTTGCGGGTGTTGATCTCCTCCTCGAGCAGCTTCTCGGGGACGGGGATCTCCGCCAGCTCCAGGAACTTCTCCAGGACGCGCTCCTGGGCCTGGGTGGCCTGGTCGAACTGCTTCATGTTCTCGAGGCGCTTGCGGCTGTCGGCCTTGAGCTCGTCGAGGGTGTCGAACTCCGACGCCATCTGCGCGAACTCGTCGTCCAGCTCCGGCAGCTCACGGGCGGCGACGGTGGTGACCTTGACGGTGACCTCGGCGTCCTTGCCCGCGGCGGAGCCGCCCTTCAGCTGCGAGGTGAAGGTGGCCTCGCCACCGGCCTCCAGGCCGGTCACGGCCTCGTCGATGCCTTCGAGCAGCTCGCCCGAGCCGATGGTGTACGAGACACCGTCGGCGACACCGTCGGCCAGAACCTCGCCGTCGACCTTCGCCTCGAGGTCGATGGTGACGACGTCACCCTCGACCGCGGCGCGCTCGACCGGGTTGGTGGACGCGAAGCGGTCGCGCAGCTGCTCGACCGACTTCTCGATGTCCTCGTCGGTGACCTCGATGGCGTCGACCTCGACCTCGATGCCGGAGTAGTCCGGGATCTCGATGGTCGGGCGGATGTCGACCTCGGCGGTGAAGGCCAGCAGCTCGCCGTCCTTCAGCTCCGTGATGTCGATCTCGGGCTGGCCGAGCGGGTTCACCTCGGCCTCGTTGACCGCCTCGGTGTAGTACTTCGGAAGCGCGTCGTTGACGGCCTCCTCCAGCACGGCGCCGCGGCCGAACCGCTGGTCGATGACACGCGCGGGGATCTTGCCCTTGCGGAAGCCCTTGACCGTGACCTGCTGGTTGATCTTCTTGTACGCCGCGTCGAGGCTGTCCTTGAGCTCCTCGAAGGGCACCTCGACAGTGAGCCGAACCCGGGTCGGGTTCAGGGTCTCCACGGCGCTCTTCACGGTTCGGTCTCCTTGGTGGCTGATTCCTGGTTTCCGGCGGTCCCACCGAGGTGGTTCCGGCCGATCGGCCCGGTCCAGAGAGACACACGGGCACGCAGCTTGCATAGTAACCGCAAGCGACGGGCGCCCCACAATGTGATCTTGGCTGGTCGGGGTGGCGGGATTTGAACCCACGGCCTTCCGCTCCCAAAGCGGACGCGCTACCAAGCTGCGCCACACCCCGTCGGTGCGACACGTAGGGTACATGGACGAGAACGGTGCGACGTCCTCACTTTTCGAGGCGTGTGCGGGGACCCTCCGGAACCCGCTACGATGGCGTCCGTGCCGCGGCCCAGCCGGCGGCACACCGTTGTACTTGCGGGCGTAGCTCAATGGTAGAGCCCTAGTCTTCCAAACTAGCTACGCGGGTTCGATTCCCGTCGCCCGCTCTGATCGGCCGAAGGCCCCGTGGACATGGTCCGCGGGGCCTTCGCCGTATGCGCGTACACGGGTGCGGGGACGCGGAGTTGCCGGAGTGCGGGGTCACGCGCCGGGCCGTGCGCGTCGCCGCGGCCCGGGCCTCCCTCTCCACGTCGCGGGCGCCGGCCCGCCGCCGCTCAGAACTTGATGGCGCTGATCGAGGCCGATATCGAGTTCAGGAAGCGCTGGATGTCGTCGGACATGCCGGTGAAGGCGAGGAAGAAGCCGAAGAGCACGGCGACGAGGGCAGGGCCCGGTTTGAGGCTCTTGCCGCGGATCAGGACCACCAGGATGATCGCCAGCAGCAGCACCACGGACAGTGAAACGGCCATTACTGATCACACCTTCGGTCGGTCCCGCGTTACCGCCGGGAGCGCCCGTCACACAGGCCCCCCGTCGCATCCATCGTGCCATCAACTGTCTGCCCACACCCGATGGGTGACGAATCGTCGGGAGGGAAATCAGGCCAACGTGACGTATTTCATGTCGCCTGTCTCGTCGCCATTCATGTCACGTTCCCGTCGGTGCGCAAGGGCCCGCAGAGCCCCAACAGGGCCCGCATCCGGGCGTATTTGGCCGTGAGCCGGTCCCGGGTCGCCGGGTCGAGGACGGCGAGGCGGGCCGGGTCGGCGTTGTGCGCCAGGTCGGCCTCCTTCACGAGCAGGGCGCCCGGGGTGGCGAGGATCCGCCGGGCGTACGCCTCCGGTTCCTCGCCGGGCCGCTTGGTGAGGGCCAGGACCATCGCCTTGACGGGCTCGGGCAGCGCGGCCGCCGCGAGCCCTGCCTCGGACAGGGCGTCGTCCTCGACGGAGTCGTGCAGCCACCCGGCCGCGATCTGCTCCGTACTCCCGCCCCGCGCGCGTACCCCCTCGGCGACGGCCCGCAGATGCTCCGCGTAGGGCCGGCCCGCCTTGTCGGTCTGTCCGGCGTGCGCGGCGACGGCGAGCGCTTCTGTCTCGGCGAGGGTGAGGTACGGGCCCGGGCCCGGGGCTGTGGTCATGCGGGCCAGGCTACGGACGGGGCGCGCGCAGTGCCGCCCGGGCCGGGAGGGCGGTCGCGGCGAGGCCGAGGGCGACGATCGCGGCGGCGAACGAGCCGTAGACGAGCGGCGGGATGTACGGCCCCTCCCCCGTCAGGGCGCGGGTCATGGGGACGAGTGTGGCCAGGGCGATCAGGCTGCCCAGGGCGGTGCCCGCGAGGGTGACGAGCAGGGACTCCCAGCGGATCATGCGCAGCACCTGGCGGCGGGTGGTGCCGACGAGGCGGAGGGTGTGCAGTTCGCGGCGGCGGTCGAGGACGGTCATCACCAGGGTGTTCGCGGCGGCGATGGCCGCGAATCCGCCGAGGACGGCGGCCATCGTGGTGTTGGCCCAGGCGTTGAGCTCCCGGTCCCGGTCGCGCGCGGCGGCCCGGCCGGCGGCGTCGGTGACGGTGACCTTCCCGAGGGCGGCGAGGTCGGCGGCGCGGCCGCCGCGGACCAGCAGTTCGTCGGCGTACGGGCTGGAGACGTGCCCGGCCAGGTCGGCGGCGGGCAGGGTGACCTCGGACAGGCCGAGGCCGCGGCCGTAGGTGGCGACGACCCGCGGAGTGGCCCGGGTGCCGTCGGGCAGCCGCAGGGCGAAGCGTTCGCCGGTACGGACGCCGGCCGTGTCGGCGAGGTTCGCGTCGAGGGCGACGGTGCCGGGGCCGAGGTCGGCGAGCGAGCCGGTGCGGACGTCGAGGTCGAGCACCGGGGTGGGGTCGGCCGAGACTCCCTGCGCGGCGACGGGGAAGAAGCCCATGGTGTCGTCGGGGACGAGGACGCCGGTGCGCTGCACGGTCACGGCGGCGGTGACGCCGGGGACGCGGGCGGCGCGGCGGGCGGTGCCATCGGGCAGCGGTCCGGCCGGAGCGGTGACGACGTGGTCGGCGACGACGCCGTCGCGCTGCTGGTGCCGCGTGGCCCGCTCGGTGCTGGTCTGGAGGAAGACCAGGGTGGAGGTGAAGGCCAGGGCGAGCACGATGGGGGTGAGGGCGGAGGCGAGCCGGCGGGCGTTCGTACGGGAGTTGGCGGCGGCGAGGTGGCCGGAGGCACCGGAGCGGCCCAGCGGCAGGCCGAGCAGGGTGGCGCAGATCCGGGCGATCCACGGGCCGAGCAGGGCGACGGCCAGCATGAACAGCATGACGACGCCGAGGGCCGCGTTGGCGGCGTCCATGCCGGACTGGGTGGTGGCGACCCCGCTGAGGGCCAGACCGCCGGCCACGGCCACCAGGCCGAACACGGTACGGACGCGTCCGGCGCCGGAGCGTTCGGTCTGCGCCTCGGCGAGCGCGCTGCCGGGCGCGATGCGGGAGGGTCGGCGGGCGGCGGTCAGACCGGCGAGCAGCGCGGTGAGGACGACCGCGGCGACGGCCGCGAGGAACGGCAGCGGGCCGGTGTCGAGCCCGATGCCGTCGGCGATCGCGCCCCTCTCCTGGAGTTCTCCGAACCACCAGTGGGCGAGGGCGAGGCCGGGCAGGCAGCCGAGGGCGCCGGCGAGCGGGGCGAGCAGCAGGGACTCGGTGGCGATCGAGCGGCGCAGCTGGCGCGGGGTGGCGCCGATGGCCCGCAGCAGGGCGAACTCGCGGGAGCGCTGGCCTACGGAGAGGGCGACGGTGCCGGCGGCGGTGAAGACGGCGACCAGGGTGGCGGTGCCGCCGAAGGAGCCGCCGAGTCCGGTGAGGAGCTCTCGGGTGGCGGACAGCCCGGCGTCTTCGGCGAGGCTGCGGTCGTCGCCGGTGTGGACCAGGGCCTTGCCGCGCAGGGCGTCGCCGAGGCGGGCGGCGAGGGCGGCGGGGTCGGTGCCGGCCTCGGGCAGGACGGCGATGGCGTCCACGGTGCGGGGGTGGCCGGACAGGGCGAGCGCCTGGGCGTCGGAGAACCAGACGCCGGGGGTGTCGGTGGTGCCCGAGACGGTGAAGGTACGCGGGCCGGCCGGGGTGTCGAGGGTGAGGCGCTCTCCGGTCCGGGCCAGGCCCGCGCCGACGACGGCCTCGTCCGGGCCCGGGGCGCTGCCGGAGGTCGTACGGACACCGGTGAAGGCGGTGGAGCCCCAGCCGGTGGCGGCGAGCGGCACGCCGGAGTCCTCGGCGCCGGCCCGGACCGGGTAGCCGACGTCGCCGATGGCGCGGGCGGCGCCGGGGGTGCCGGCGGCGGCACGGACCAGGGAGGCGTCGAGGCGGGCCCGGTCGGGCACGGCGGTGGACTCGGTCTCGGGCTCGGGGCCGCGGTGGACGACGGTGTGCACCTGCTGGTCGGCGGCGACGACCACGGGGGCGCCGGCGTAGCGGGTGGGCGGGACGGAGGCGGTCAGGCCGGTCTGGAGCAGCAGTCCGCAGCCGGAGACGACGGCGGCGGCGAGCAGCAGGGCGACGAAGGTGCCGACGAAGGACGACGGCTTGAAGCGGACCGCCGCGCGGGCGAGACCGTTGGCGCGGAGCATCAGGCGACCGCCCCGGCGTACTGCCCGGCGTGCCCGGCGGCGGGGGCGGCGAGCTGCGTCATCCGGGCGCCGATGGCGGCGGGGGTGCTGCGCGGGAGGGTGGCCACGAGCCGGCCGTCCGCCAGGAAGACCACCCGGTCGGCGTAGCCGGCGGCGACAGGGTCGTGGGTGACCATGACGACGGTGGCGCCGAGCTGGTCGACGGCGTCGCGCAGCAGGGTCAGCACCTCGGCGGCGGTGGTGGTGTCGAGGGCGCCGGTCGGCTCGTCGCCGAAGATCACGTCGGGCCGGGTGACCAGGGCCCGGGCGATGGCCACCCGCTGCTGCTGGCCGCCGGACAGCTCGCCGGGGCGGCGGGCGCCCTTGTCACCGAGGCCGACCCGGCCGAGGACCTCGGCGGCGCGCCGCCGGTCGGGGCGGTGTCCGGCGAGCCGCAGCGGCAGCAGGACGTTCTGCTCGACGGTGAGCGAGGGCAGCAGGTTGAACGCCTGGAAGACGAAGCCGAGGCGGCTTCGGCGCAGCTCGGTGAGCCGGTTCTCGCCGAGGCCGGTGATCTCGGTGCCGCCGAGCCGGATGGATCCGGCGGTGGGGCGGTCGAGTCCGGCGGCGCACTGGAGGAAGGTCGACTTGCCGGATCCGGACGGTCCCATGACGGCGGTGAAGCTGCCGTGCGGGAGGCTGAGGTCGATGCCGCGCAGGGCGTGGACGGCGCGGTCGCCCTTGCCGTACTGGCGTCGCACTCCGATGAGTTCGACGGCTGCCGTGTCGGGGCCCATACATTCCTCCGTACGTTCGTGTTCGTCCTCTCGAACGTACGGATAAGGGCAGGTCAGGGACCATCACGCAGGCCGGTGGAACGGTGGTGGGGAAATCCCCACCCCGGCCGGGTACGCGGTGGTGGTTCAGCCCTTGCGGCTGATGAGGAGGAGTGCGCGGTCGTCGTTGACGTCCTTGGCGCAGGCCTCGATGAGGTGCCAGGCGGCGCCCTCGAAGCCGCCGGGGACGTGCCGGTCGGCCTCGCCGGTGAGCCGGTCGATGCCTTCGGCGATGTCGCGTTCGGCGCTCTCGACGAGGCCGTCGGTGAAGAGCATGAGGACGTCGCCGGGGCGCAGGGAGCCCTTGACCGGGTGGAACTCGGCGCCGTCGTAGACGCCGAGCAGCGGCCCGTCCGCGGACTTCTCCTCCCAGCTGCCGCGGCCCGCGTGGAGCTGGAGGGCGGGCAGGTGGCCGGCGGAGAAGAGTTCGTAGTCGCCGGAGTCCAGGTCGAGGACGAGGTGGATGGAGGTGGCGAAGCCCTCGTCCCAGTCCTGGCGCAGCAGATAGCCGTTGGCGGCGGGCAGGAAGGCGTGCGGGGGCAGCGAGCCGACGAGGCCGCCGAACGCGCCGGAGAGCAGCAGGGCGCGGGAGCCCGCGTCCATGCCCTTGCCGGAGACGTCGGTGAGGACGACTTCGAGGGTGCGGCCGCCGTGGGTGCGGGCGGCGACGACGAAGTCGCCGGAGAAGGACTGGCCGCCGGCCGGGCGCAGCGCCATCTCGCGGTGCCAGCCGCTGGGCAGGCGGGGCAGCGCGCTCTGGACCCGGATGCGTTCGCGCAGGTCGAAGAGCATGGTGCCGCCGCGTCTCCAGGGCACGCCGACGCGGGCCCGGAACTGCGCGACGAGCAGGCCGGTGAGCCCGCAGGCGGCGACGATCAGGACGATGCCCGGGGTGACCCGGGCCGGCCCTTGTGTATAGGGGCCGAGGACGACGGACTCGACGATGAGCGCGGCGGCGGCCGTCGCGTACAGGCCGAGCAGGCTGGCGGGGCGCAGGATCAGTCCGCCGGCCACGATCGGCAGCACGAGGGCGGCCGGCGAGACCCAGACCGGGGCGAGGAGCGTGCCCCAGGCGATGGCGGGGATGGTGAGGAGGAGGCCCGCGAGGGCGATCCGGTCGGAGCCGTCGCCGCGGAAGTAGTCGACCCCGGACCGGCGCAGGCCGACGCGGACCCGGCGGGCGCTCCTGCGCAACCGGGCCGCGTATACGGGCATCGCTCCACGACGTGTCATTGAGCTGGACCTTATCCACCCGATCGGAGCTCGTGCAGGGGGACCCGGCTGACATTGCATTCGAAATGGGATGGCCGGAATCGTGGATCGGAGACGCCGGTGGCATATGACACGTGCACGTATACGGCGGCACCAGCCGGAAGAGGGCGCTGGTACGGCGTGGGGCGGCGCGGCTCCGGCGGGCTCCGGGTCCGTGCCACGTGTCCGGGCCCTGGCGGGAATTGACCGGAGCCGAACCGCCTCGCACCACCGGTGACACGCCCTGACGGGCGGGTCCGGCCCGCCGTGACGGCCGTGCGACGGGGCTGTCACGGCCGGTGACGCCGGTCGCGGGGTCCGGCGGCGGGGTCGCGGGACCCGCGCACGGCGCCATCAGGCCGAAGTGGGACTTCGCGGATGCGAACAATTGATGTTGGCGTACACCTGCCGCGGCTCGCCGGAGGGGCCGGATACGCCGCCGACGCGCCACCGGCACGCCACCGGCCGCGGCGAGCCCCGGAGGGCTGCCGCGGCCGGGTACGCCGTCGGACGGTCAGACGAGAGCCAGCCGTCCCTGGGCGGTCGTCTGTCCCTTGAACGTGTACGTGAAGGGCGTCCGCGTGCCGGAGCCGCACGCCTTCGGGGCCTGGTAGGCGTTGCCGGAGCTGATCCGGACCACGGCGCACTTGCCGTCCGCGCGGGTGTCCTCGACCCAGCCCTTCATCGTCATCGCTCCCTTCCCGCAGGTCAGGGTCCAGCCGGCGACGGCCCCGTCGATCTTGGGATCCTGCCGGTCCCCACAGCCGCCGGCGCTCGCCGGGCCCGCGGTGGCGACGAGGAGACCACCGGCGAGGAGTGCGGCCGAGACGACGGACGTGAGGGTCTTGCGGACAGCGGACATGAGTGCCCCCTTCGGGCGGATGTGCCGGGTGTGACGGATGTACGGACGGAGAAGCGAACCGGAACACGCCCCCGGGGAAAGAGCCCGCCGCGAGGGCGGGACGTGGGGAGCCGGCCGCCCTCCCAGCATGGCCCGGCCGACGGGCCCGGAAAGCCGGTGCGGACCGTCCGTTCATGCGCATCGATGCACCGCCGCCGGCATGGCCCTGAGCTGGGGTCATGCCCTCATGCGGCACCGAGGGGCCGCGGGCCGTCAACGGGCCGCGACGGGCGGCGGGCTCATGGACCGCTGGTAGTCCGGGGCCGTGGCGGGCGGAAGCTGACGCACCAGCAGGGCCAGCCAGGTCTCCTGGTTCGCCCGGCGGGTCTCCGGCAGGCCGTGGAGGCGCTGGAAGTACCCCAGGTCCGCGCCGGTCGTCGTGGTGAACGTGCCGGTGACCGGGGTGGCGCCCTGGTCCACGTTGTTGAGGAGTTCCTGCAGGGCCCGCACCTCGAACGGACCGGAGCCGGGGCCGACCTCCTTCACCAGCTCCGGCCAGGTCTGGTCGCCCACCTTGCCGTCGGCGGTCAGGTCGTTCTTCTTCTGGAAGTCCACGACGGCGTCCCGGGTGTCCTCCCGGAAGAAGCCGTCGGTCCGGACCTTGTACCCCCAGGAGCGCAGCAGGTACTGGAGGACGCGGGCCCGGGTGTACTGGTCCTCCTCCCGCATGATCAGCACCGGCCACTTGTGCCCCGTCATCCGGGTGGCGACGGCACCGGCCGCGCCGCCGGCCGGGTCCGCGCGCGGGGAGGCGGAGAACCACGCGTGGGCGACGATTCCGGCGGTGAACGCCATCACCACGGCCGACCCGACCAGCGCCGGCGGGAGCCAGGGGGAGGCGGACCGGACGGTGACGGCGGGCGTGGGGGCGGGGGCGGGGGTGGCCTCGTCCTTCCGAGGTGCGGGGTCCGCGGCCGCGGTGCGCTGCCGGCCGTTCTCCCGGAGCGCGGTCGCGCACAGGGCGCGGGCCTCGTCGATCTCCGCCGCCGGGGCGCGCAGGTGGGTGTGCAGGGCCTCGACCACGCGGAGGGGCGCGGTCGAGAGATGGCCGGGGTTCAGGTAGCGCGAGAGGGTGGTCTGGTCGACGCCGAGGCGGGCGGCGAGCGCCTGCTGGGTCGGCCGGGTGCCGCCGGACGGACCGCCGGACTCCTCCCACCAGCGGCGCAACAGCCGCGCCAGCCGTACTCCCGCGCTCTGCTCGCGCCCCTGGCTCTGGTCGTGGGTCTGGCCCTCGGACCGCTGGGTCATATGCCTGCCTCTCCCGTCGTCCCATCCGGCGCCGGGCCCGTCGCACCGCCGTCCGCTTCGCGGCGGTCATGGCGGCATAACAGCAGGTCAGATGCCCGCATCAGAGCAGGCATCGATGCATCGGGCCGTGGCGAAAGCGGATCGTAACGACGCTGTCCGCGTACCTGGCGCGGCTCCGAATGGCGTACGGCAGTCCGGTCATATGCCGAAACCGCCCTGGCCCAGGCGAAAGCCCCGGCCCGGCCGCCTCCCCGGAGCGCGCCGCTGTCACCCGTACGAGTGCGTGGCTCGCCGCTCCGCGCGCACGGCCGACTCACTCTCACGGAGGACGCGGCCTCGGCGACGGATCACGGGTGGTCACCGACCCGCGCGGTGGGTGCCCCTAGCGCTGCTGGCAGGACGGGCACCAGAAGAGGTTGCGGGCCGCCAGGTCGGCGGTGCGGATCTCGGTGCCGCAGATGTGGCAGGGCAGATGCGCCCGGCGGTAGACGTAGACCTCGCCGCCGTGGTCGTCGACGCGCGGCGGGCGGCCCATGGCCTCGGGGGTGTGCTCGGGGCGGACGGTGTCGATGCGGTTCAGCCGGACGCCCTCGCGCATCAGCGCGGCCAGGTCGTCCCAGATCGCGGTCCACTCCCCCGGGCTCAGGTCCCGGCCGGCCCGGTAGGGGTCGATGCCGTGCCGGAAGAGCACCTCGGCGCGGTAGACGTTGCCGACGCCCGCGACGATCTTCTGGTCCATCAGCAGGGCGGCGATCGTGGTGCGGGACTTCGAGATCCGCCGCCACGCCTCGGCGGGGTCGTCGTCCGCGCGCAGCGGGTCGGGGCCGAGCCGGTCGTGTATCGCCCGCTTCTCGGCGTCCGTGATGAGCGCGCAGGTGGTGGGGCCGCGCAGGTCGACGTACGCGTCGGCGGCGGCCAGTCGCAGCCGGACGGTGTCGGTGGGCGGCGGCAGAACCGGGCCGGCCGCCGCTGCGACGGGACCGCCGAAGTTCACCTTGCCGAAGAGGCCGAGGTGGATGTGGACCCACTCCTCGCCGGGGAAGCCCAGGAAGAGGTGCTTGCCGTGCGCCTCGGTGTGCGCGAGGACCGCGCCGTCGAGCAGGGCGGCCGAGTCGGCGAACTTGCCCTGTGGGCTGGAGACACGCACCGGCCGGCCGCCGAACCGTTCCCGGTAGTCGGCGGCCAGCCGGTGGATGGTGTGCCCTTCGGGCATCAGGCGGTGGGCTCCTGCGGGTGGTGGGCCGGGATGGCCGGGAGCTCGCCCGTGGTCTCGTACGCCGAGAGCATGTCGATCCGGCGGGTGTGGCGCGCGTCACCCGAGTACGGGGTCTTCAGGAAGATCTCGACGAAGGTGGTCGCCTCGTCGCGGGTGTGCATGCGGGCGCCGACGGCGACGACGTTGGCGTTGTTGTGCTCGCGGCCGAGGGCGGCGGTCTGCTCGCTCCAGGCGAGGGCGGCGCGCACTCCCTTGACCTTGTTGGCCGCGATCTGCTCGCCGTTGCCGGAACCACCGATGACGACGCCGAGGCTGCCCTCGTCGGCGGCGGTCCTCTCGGCGGCGCGCAGACAGAACGGCGGGTAGTCGTCCTGGGCGTCGTAGATGTGGGGACCGCAGTCGACGGGCTCGTGGCCGTGGGCCTTCAGCCACTCGACGAGATGGTTCTTGAGTTCGTAGCCGGCGTGGTCGGAGCCGAGGTAGACGCGCATGTTCCGAGTGTGGCACGGACGGGCCTGGGTAACCGAAAGCGGGGTCGGGACCTTGGTCCCGGACCTCCGTCCCGACCGCTCTGGGCCGTTGATGTGCCGTATGTCCGAAATCACGATCCGGAATTAGGTCTTCCGCATGGGGCCGAATGCGGGTTTTATGTCTCCAGCTCACCCGAGCGCCCCCCACACCAAAGGAAGCGTTCATGAACACGCAGCCGACCATGACGAAGGAAGGCGGGCCCACCGACGACAACGGTGGTACCTCGCAGTCCCTCGGCGCACACGGTTCCCACGGCGCGCCCGGCCAGGACGGCCTGAAGGCCGGCCTCAAGAACCGTCACCTCTCGATGATCGCCATCGGCGGCGTCATCGGCGCCGGCCTCTTCGTGGGCTCCGGCGCCGGCATCGCCGCCGCCGGTCCCGCCATCCTCCTGTCCTACGCGCTCGTCGGCGTGATGGTCGTCTTCGTGATGCGGATGCTCGGCGAGATGGCCGCCGCGCGCCCGTCCTCCGGTTCCTTCTCCGCCTACGCCGACCAGGCGCTCGGCCGCTGGGCCGGCTTCACCATCGGCTGGCTGTACTGGTTCTTCTGGGTCGTGGTGCTCGCAGTCGAGGCGACCGCCGGCGCCAAGATCCTGGAGGGCTGGATCCCGGCCGTCCCGCAGTGGGGCTGGGCCCTCATCGTGATGGTGGTGCTCACCGCGACCAACCTGGCCTCGGTCGCCTCGTACGGCGAGTTCGAGTTCTGGTTCGCGGGCATCAAGGTCGTCGCCATCGGCGCCTTCGTGGTGATCGGTCTGCTGGCCGTCTTCGGCGTGCTGCCGGGCTCGGACAACCCGGGCGCGGGCCTCGCCCACCTCACCGACTCGGGCGGGTTCTTCCCGATGGGCACGGGCGCGGTCCTCACCGGTGTGCTGATGGTCGTCTTCTCCTTCATGGGCAGCGAGATCGTCACCCTGGCCGCCGGCGAGTCCGCGGACCCGCAGCGCGCCGTGACCAAGGCGACGAACAGCGTCATCTGGCGTATCGCCGTCTTCTACCTGGGCTCGATCTTCGTCGTCCTCACGCTGCTGCGCTGGGACGACAAGGCGATCCTGGAGAAGGGCTCGTACGTCGCCGCCCTGGACTCGATCGGCATCCCCCACGCCGGCCAGATCATGAACGTGATCGTGCTGACCGCCGTTCTGTCCTGCCTGAACTCGGGCCTCTACACGGCCTCCCGCATGGCCTTCTCGCTCGGCCAGCGCGGCGACGCGCCCCGCGCCTTCGCCCGTGTCAACAAGCGCGGTGTGCCGCAGGCGGCGATCCTCTCCTCGGTGGTCTTCGGATTCGTCGCGGTCTTCTTCAACTACAAGTGGCCCGACACCGTCTTCGCCTTCCTGCTGAACTCCTCCGGTGCCGTCGCGCTCTTCGTGTGGCTGGTCATCTGTGTGACCCAGCTGCGGATGCGCGGAATGATCCTGCGCGAGCAGCCCGAGAAGCTGGTCGTGAAGATGTGGCTCTTCCCGTACCTGACCTGGGCCACCATCGCGATGATCACCTTCGTGATCGGCTACATGGTGTTCGACGGTGGCGACAACCGCCAGCAGGTCGTGCTCTCGCTGGGTGTGGCCGCGCTGGTGCTGGTGATCGGTCTCGTCAAGGACCGGGTCCAGAAGCGCTCCGCGCAGCCGGAGATCCCGGCGCAGAAGAGCTGACGCTCCTCGCCTGACCCCGCTCGGCCGGCCGCTCCCCCCACGGTCACCAGAGACAACGAAAAGGCTCTCCGCACCCGAGACGATCGGGTACGGAGAGCCTTTCTCGTGCTCCGGGACGGTCGGCGGGCGCGGGTGTCGCGCCCGCCGCCGGGCGGTTCAGCCCTTGCGGCCGACGAGCTTCCAGGCGGCCGGCAGGGCGCCCATCGCGAGGGCCGCCTTGAGCGCGTCACCGATGAGGAAGGGGACGAGGCCGGCGGCGACGGCCTGGCCGAGCGTCATGCCGGTGGCCAGCGCGAGGTACGGCACGCCGACCGCGTAGATGATCGCGGAGCCGAGCGCCATCGTGCCGGCGGTCCGCAGCACGGAGCGGTCGCCTCCGCGGCGGGCGAGCGAGCCGACCACGGTGGCGGCGAGCAGCATGCCGAGGATGTAGCCGAAGGAGGCCATGGACCAGCCGGAGGCGCCCTCGGCGAACCACGGCACGCCCGCCATGCCGACGACGGCGTACAGGCCGAGGGAGAGGAAGCCGCGGCGGGCGCCGAGCGCGGTGCCGACCAGCAGGGCGGCGAATGTCTGGCCGGAGACCGGGACCGGGGAGCCGGGGACCGGGACGGCGATCTGGGCCGCGATGCCGGTCAGCGCGGCACCGCCGACGACCAGCGCGAGCTCGCGGACGCGGCTCGCCGGGATCAGGTCGGCGAGGACCGTGCCGGAACGGAGGGAGGAGACGGGGGCTGCGGTGCTCATCGGTACTCCGCGGGGGATCGGGGACAGCGGGACGGGAACTGCGGGGACAGGACCCCCCTGAGGGTCCGCCGGGGCCACAGGGGACCACGGGCGGCTACAGGGGGCCATGAGGGCCGCAAGGGGCCAGGCTCGACCGTATGCCAGGGGTGAGCGGCCGATCACCATCAGCGGCCCACAAAGCACGAACCGGCCCCTTCGTGGAGATCAAACAAAGCCCAGGATCCACACGTCGCGCCACGTGATGCTGGTCACTGGGAAGTCGTACCCTGAGGTCCCTTTTGCGTCGGGGGCGCCGACCGGAGAGACTGTGGGGTCCCCATAAAGCGCAGCACCGCCCCGAGAGCACGAGCCCCCCACATGCACGATCCCGCCGAACCCGCCGATCCTGCCGGAACCTCGGGTTCCGACCCTTCCGCCGCCCCCTCGGGTGCCGCCACATCCGTCATGGACGACCTGCCGGCCCCGCTCTCCCACGGACTGAAGCGGCGTCATCTGACGATGCTGGGGCTCGGCGGCGTCATCGGCGCGGGACTGTTCGTCGGTTCGGGCGCGGGCATCGCGGTCGCGGGCCCGGGGATCGTCGTCTCGTATCTTCTGGCGGGCGCGCTGGCGATGCTGATCATGCGGATGCTGGGCGAGATGTCGGCGGCGATGCCGTCCTCCGGCGCGTTCTCCGTGCACGCGGAGCGGGCGCTGGGGCGCTGGGCGGGTTTCTCGGTGGGCTGGCTGTACTGGTTCCTGCTGGTGGTGGTGCTGGCGGTGGAGGCGACGGGCGCGGCCCGGATCGCGCACGGCTGGGCGCCGGCGGTGCCGCAGTGGAGCTGGGTCCTCCTCTTCATGGTGGTGTTCACGGCGGCCAACCTGTCGGCGGTGAAGAACTTCGGCGAGTTCGAGTTCTGGTTCGCCGCGTTGAAGGTCGGCGCCATCGTCCTCTTCCTGGTGCTCGGCCTGCTGGCGATCGTCGGCTGGCTGCCGGACACCCAGCCGGTGGGAATGGCGAATCTGACCGGGCAGGGCGGCTTCCTGCCGAACGGCTGGTCGGGGGTGGTCTCCGGGGTGCTCGTCGTCGCGTTCGCGTTCGGCGGCCTGGAGGTCGTGACGATCGCGGCGGCGGAGTCCGACGACCCGGTGCGCAACGTGGCGCGGGCGGTGCGCAGCGCCGTGTGGCGCATCCTCCTCTTCTACGTGGGGTCGATGCTGGTGATCGTGACCCTGCTGCCGTGGACCGCCATCGTGCCGGGCGAGTCGCCGTACGTGGCGGTGCTGGACCACATCGGGGTGCCGGCGGCCGGGCAGATCATGAACGTGGTGGTGTTCGTGGCGCTGCTCTCGGCGCTGAACGCCAATCTGTACGGGGCCTCGCGCATGGTGTTCTCGCTGGCCGAGCGCGGCGAGGCGCCGAAGGGCCTGTTGAAGGTGACGGGCGGCGGGGTGCCGCGGCGCGCGCTGCTCGCCTCGGTGGCCTTCGGTTTCGTCTCCGTCTTCCTCAACCTCAAGTGGCCTGATTCCGTCTTCCTCTATCTGTTGAACGCGGTCGGCGCGGTGCTGCTGTTCGTGTGGGCGCTGATCGCGGTCTCGGAGCTGCGGCTGCGGCGCCGGATCGAGCGCGAGGCGCCCGAGAGCCTGTCCCTCCGTATGTGGTGCTTCCCCTGGCTCACCTGGGTGGCGCTGGCCGCGATGGCGGCGGTGCTGGTCCTGATGCTGCTCGACGACGCGTCGCGGCCGCAGGTGCTGTGGTCCAGCGGGGCGACCGCGCTGGTCCTGCTGGTGGCCGGAATGCGTGAGAGGGTCATGCGCCGCACTAAGCGGAATTATTAATTCACCTTGTGTAAAGGTCGTGACCGTATAGCGGACAAGCGTTCCCTCTGAGCGGTACACGCCCCCACACTGTGGGCCACTCTCCCGTCTCGGCTAGTGAACAGAGTTCGCCCATGTCTCGGACCAACGCCCCCGCGCCGGCCGACCGTGAGGACGGCACCACGACCGCCCCTGTCGGAAGCCTGTCCCACGGCCTCAAACAGCGTCACCTGTCGATGATCGCCCTCGGCGGCGTCATCGGCGCCGGCCTCTTCGTCGGCTCCGGCGAAGGCATCGCCAAGGCCGGCCCGTCGATCGTCCTCGCCTACGCCCTCTCCGGTGTGCTCGTCATGCTGGTGATGCGCATGCTCGGCGAGATGTCGGCGGCCAACCCGGCCTCCGGTTCCTTCTCCGTCCACGCCGAGCGCGCCTTCGGCCCGTGGGCCGGCTTCACCTCGGGCTGGGCCTTCTGGTTCCTGCTCTGCGTCGCCGTCGGCCTGGAGGGCCTGGGCGCCGCGGGCATCATGAGCGGCTGGTTCCCGGGCACCCCGGAGTGGGCCTGGGTGGCCCTCTTCATGCTGGTGTTCTGCGGCACCAACCTGGCGGCCGTGAAGAACTTCGGCGAGTTCGAGTTCTGGTTCGCCGCCCTCAAGATCGGCGCCATCGTCCTCTTCCTGGTCATCGGCGCGCTCGCCATCGTGGGCGTCATCCCGGCCGACGAGGCGGCCAAGGCGGCCTCCGAGACCGCCGGGGGCACGGGCGGCGGCGGGTTCCTCCCGAACGGCGTCGACGGCCTGATCTTCGGTCTGCTCGCCTCGCTCTTCGCGTACGGCGGTCTGGAGACCGTCACCATCGCCGCGGCCGAGTCCGAGCACCCGGTCCAGGGTGTCGCCAAGGCCGTCCGTACGGCGATGTGGCGCATCGCGATCTTCTACATCGGCTCCATGGCCGTCATCGTCGCCATCGTGCCGTGGAACGACCCGGCGGTCGCCGAGAAGGGCCCGTACGTCGCGACCCTCGACTACCTGGGCATCCCGGCCGCCGGCCAGATCATGAACGTGGTCGTCCTCGTCGCCCTGCTCTCCGCGATGAACGCCAACATCTACGGCGCCTCCCGGATGGCCTGCTCGCTGGTCGCCCGCCGCATGGGCCCCCAGGCCATCGGCCGCACCTTCGGCGGCGTGCCGCGGCTGGCCGTCCTCGTCTCGTGCGTGCTCGGCTTCGCCTGCGTGATGCTCAGCTACTGGTCGCCGGACAAGGCGTTCATCTGGCTGCTCAACACCATCGGCGCGATCATCCTGGTCGTCTGGTTCTTCATCGCCGCCTCCCAGCTGGCCCTGCGCCGTCGCACCGAGCGCGAGACGCCGGAGAAGCTGGTCGTCCGGATGTGGCTGTTCCCCGGCCTCACCATCGTCGCGCTGGCCGGCATGGTGGCCGTCTTCATCCTGATGGCCATGGAGCCCGGCACCCGCGAACAGCTCTACTACACGGGCGGACTGACCATCGCTCTCGCGATCGTCGGCCTCGTGCTCCAGAACCGGCGCGGCGACGCGACGGCCGCCCCGGCCGCGGCGCCCGAGGCGTCCCCGGTCGAGCCGGCCGCGGCCGACGGCGAGGCCGCGGACGACGACAAGAAGCCGGTGGCGGCCGACAAGGCCTGACCCGGACCTCACCCCCTTCACGGCGCCCCGCGGAGCCTTCGCTCCGCGGGGCGCCGTGCTGTGCGCGCGGCGGGCGGCCGGCCCGGCAGCGCGGGGAAACGGCTGTCACATCCGAGGGCGCTGCCCGGTCATAGGGACGACAACAGCCCACCGCGCGCGAGCACGCGCGACAGGACACGCACGGGGCTCAGCTTCCGCAGTACGCGGCCGCGCGGACGTAGCCGCCGAGGTTCTCGTCGTCCGTGCCGAGCAGCGCGTCGTCCGTGCCCGGCAGGCATTCGACCCCCTCGACCTTGTGCCCCGGGAACGTGCCGAGCACCGCCGGCCGGGCCGCCAGGGTCACCCGTACCGCGCCGCTCGCCGACACCGTCACCCGGCCCGCGTCACTGACGGCGGAGTCGAAGGACCCGTCGTCGCCCGCGTCCGAGGCCGAACCGACCAGGATCCGGCCCGAGTCGGTCACCGAGATGTCGGAGATGTGGCGGGTGCCGTCGCCCGGCGGTACACCGAGGTGTACGGGCGCTTCGTCACCGCGCCGAACTGCGGCTCGCCCCAGGACGCGAAGTTCAGCGGCGCCGCGTACAGCGTCGCGGGGCGCTCCGGCCCCTCGCCCCGGTCGGCCCACAGGGCGGCGAGCCGGCCGCCCCGGGACACCAGCGCGAAGCTCTCGTCGTTGTCGCCCTGTCCGATCGAGGGCAGCGGGGCATAGTCCAGGACGGTCGCCACCGTGCCGTCGACCCGCAGCCGGTAGACGATGCCCCGGCTGGCGAGCGCCACGTACTCGCCCGTCACTCCCGGGATCGCCTCGATGGCCTCCAGGTCGACGGGCTCGGCCCCGTCCCAGGTGAGCCGCGTGACGGCGATCGGGTCCGTCCCGTACGTGATCCGGGAGAGCCGCGGCTGCCCGGCGCGCTTGTTGTCGTGGACGATCAGCGCGGCGCCGGGGCCCTCGTGGGTGAGACCGCTGACGCCGGTGAGGGCGTCGGTGCCGACCTGCCGCCAGTCCGCGCGGGGCGCCGCGTGCGACGCGGGAGCGGTGACGAGTACGGCGCAGAACAGCGTGACCACGGCCATGGCGAGCTTCAGCGCCTGCTGAGGGAGTCTCATGCCCGCACGCTAGGGACCCGGCCCGGGGCCGCCCCAGCGGCGGTTGGACCGTTGGAGGGAGCGCGCGGAAGCACTCGCGCCCACGACTCGCGCCCTAGTACTGCAACCGCATCTGGGGTGACTGATGGCACTGTTCGTCGTTGATGTGACTGTGTGCTGATGAGTTGACGGTCGAGCAGGTCGAGT
>NZ_JBEYHT010000062.1:0-46081 GCF_040635425.1 Streptomyces laurentii
GGCCGTCGCGTGTCGCGGGTGGTGCGGCGCGGGCTCCGGGTCGATCGGTGCGGGCCTTCTCTGTCGGCGATCCTGACGGGACTTGAACCCGCGACCTCCACCTTGACAGGGTGGCGAGCTAACCAACTGCTCCACAGGACCCTTGCAACTTCGAACGAGTGGCTGCGAGGAAAACTGTACAGCAGGTCGAGGGGTGCGGTCGAACCGGCTTCCGCCGAAGCGGAAGCCCGGGAAGGCCCCGGGCCAGGGCCTACGGCACGGCGGCGTCGATCGCCTTCACGATCCGCTTGTCCGAGACCGGGTACGCCGTGCCCAGCGCGTGCGCGAAATAGCTGACCCGCAGCTCCTCGATCATCCAGCGGATGTCCGTGACCGAGGACGGCACCGGCCGCCCCTTCGGGAGCTGTTCGAGCAGCCAGGCGTACTCGTCCAGCATCTCGTGCGTCTTCTCCATCCGGGTGGTGTCCCGCTGGACACCCGTCGGCATCTGCTGGAGCCGCCGGTCCGCCGCCACCAGATAGCGCATGAGGTCCGGCAGCCGCTTCAGTCCCGTACGGGTGACGAAGCCGGCCGGCATCAGCCACGCGAGCTGCTGACGCACGTCCTGGAGGTTCGGCAGGAGCGCCGGGCTGCTCGTGGACTTCAGCCGCCGCTCGCACGCCTGCCAGGCCGCGAGGACCTGCTGGACCTGACTCACCGTCCGGACGGTGAGCTCGACGAGATCGGCGCGGACCTTGTCGTACAGCTTCCGGAACGACTCCTCGTCCCACGCCGGGCCGCCGTGGTCCGCGATCAGCTTGTCGGCGGCGGCGGTCGCGCAGTCGTCGAACAGGGCCTGGACGGAGCCGTGCGGATTCGCGGACAGGGCGAGCTTCTGCTGGTTGGAGAGCCGGTCGGAGGCGAACTTCGCCGGGTTCACCGGGATGTTCAGCATGATCAGCTTCCGGGTGCCCCGCCACATCGCGAGGGCCTGCTCCTCCTGGCTGTCGAAGAGCCGTACGGCCACGCTCGCGCCCTCGTCGACCAGCGCCGGGTACGCCTTGACCGGCTGGCCGGCCCGCTTGGTCTCGAAGACCTTCGTCAGCGTGCCGATCGTCCAGTCCGTGAGCCCCGTGCGTTCCAGGGACGGCCCGGAGCCGTCCGGGCCCGCCGTCGCCGCCTTCGCGGCCTGCGAGAGCGCCTGACGGGCCTTGGGGCGCAGCTGAAGCCGCAGGGTCTCCAGGTCCTTGTCCTCGGCGAGCTTGCGGCGCCGCTCGTCGACGATCCGGAAGGTGACCTTGAGGTGCTCGGGGACCTTCGCCCAGTCGAAGTCGTCGGCGGTCACCGGGACGCCGACCATCCGCTGGAGTTCGCGCGCCAGCGCCGTCGTCAGCGGTTCCTGCACCGGCACGACCGCGTCCAGGAAGCGGGCGGCGAAGTTCGGCGCCGGGACGTAGTTGCGGCGGATCGGCTTGGGGAGGGAACGGATCAGCTCCGTCACGACCTCCTCGCGCAGACCCGGGATCTGCCACTCGAAGCCCTCGTCCGTCACCTGGTTGAGCACCTGGAGCGGCACGTGCACGGTCACGCCGTCGGCGTCCGCGCCCGGCTCGAACTGGTACGTCACCCGGAACTTCAGCTGCCCCTGCCGCCACGAGTCCGGGTAGTCGTCCTTGGTGACCGCCCCCGCCTTCTCGTTGATCAGCATCTCGCGCTCGAAGTCGAGGAACTCCGGCGCCTCGTGGTGCTTGTGCTTCCACCACGAGTCGAAGTGCGCGCCCGACACGACGTGTTCGGGCACCCGCTTGTCGTAGAAGTCGAACAGCGTCTCGTCGTCGACCAGGATGTCCCGGCGCCGGGCCCGGTGCTCCAGCTCCTCGACCTCGGTGAGCAGCTTGCGGTTGTCGGCGAAGAACTTGTGGTGGGTGCGCCAGTCGCCCTCGACGAGCGCGTTGCGGATGAACAGCTCGCGCGAGGCCTCCGGGTCGACCCGCCCGTAGTTCACCTTGCGGTCGGCGACGATCGGCACGCCGTACAGCGTCACCTTCTCGTACGCCATGACCGCCGCCTGGTCCTTCTCCCAGTGCGGCTCGCTGTACGTCTTCTTCACCAGGTGCTGTGCCAGCGGCTCGACCCACTCGGGCTCGATCCGGGCGTTGACCCGCGCCCACAGGCGGGAGGTCTCCACCAGCTCGGCGGACATCAGCATGCGCGGGGGCTTACGGAAGAGCGCGGAGCCCGGGAAGATCGCGAACTTGGCGTTGCGGGCACCCACGTACTCGTTGCGGGAACTCTCCCGGCGCGAGCCGCCGCCGTCCTTCGCCGCCGCGTCCTTCTTGGCGCCCTCCTTCACGTCCTTGAGGCCGATGTGGCTGAGGAGGCCGGAGAGGAGGGAGACGTGCACGGACTGCTCCGGCGCGTCCTCCTCGTTGAGATGGATCCCCATCTGCTTCGCGACCGTGCGCAGCTGGGCGTAGATGTCCTGCCACTCGCGGATGCGGAGGAAGTTCAGGTACTCCTGCTTGCACATCCGGCGGAAGGAGCTGGAACCGCGCTCCTTCTGCTGCTCGCGGATGTAGCGCCAGAGGTTGAGGAAGGCGAGGAAGTCGCTGGTCTCGTCCTTGAACCGGGCGTGCTGCTGGTCGGCCTGCGCCTGCTTCTCGGACGGCCGCTCGCGCGGGTCCTGGATGGACAGGGCCGCCGCGATCACCATGACCTCGCGGACACAGCCGTTCTTGTCGGCCTCCAGGACCATCCGGGCGAGCCGCGGGTCGACCGGCAGCTGCGACAGCTTGCGGCCCTGCTCGGTGAGCCTTTTCTTCGGATCCTTCTGCGTCGGATCCAGCGCCCCCAGCTCCTGGAGCAGCTGCACACCGTCGCGGATGTTGCGGTGGTCCGGCGGGTCGATGAACGGGAACTTCTCGATGTCGCCGAGCCCGGCCGCGGTCATCTGGAGGATGACGGACGCCAGGTTGGTGCGGAGGATCTCCGCGTCCGTGAACTCGGGGCGGGTGAGGAAGTCGTCCTCCGCGTACAGGCGGACGCAGATGCCGTCCGACGTACGGCCGCAGCGGCCCTTGCGCTGGTTGGCGCTGGCCTGGCTGACCGGCTCGATCGGCAGCCGCTGCACCTTGGTGCGGTGCGAGTAGCGCGAGATGCGGGCGGTGCCCGGGTCGATCACGTACTTGATGCCGGGGACGGTGAGGGAGGTCTCGGCCACGTTGGTGGCGAGCACGATCCGGCGGCCGGAGTGGGCCTGGAAGACCCGGTGCTGCTCGGCGTGCGACAGGCGCGCGTAGAGCGGCAGGATCTCGGTGTTACCCCATCCATGAGCGGCTCCGCCGCGGGGCTTCTTCTTGGTCAGCGCGTCCGCCGTGTCGCGGATCTCGCGTTCGCCGGAGAGGAAGACCAGGATGTCGCCCGGCCCCTCCTTCTGCAGCTCGTCGACCGCGTCGCAGATCGCCGTGATCTGGTCCCGGTCCGCCTCGTCGCTGTCCTCTTCCAGGAGCGGCCGGTAGCGGACCTCGACCGGGTACGTACGGCCGGAGACCTCGACGATCGGCGCGTCGCCGAAGTGCCGGGAGAACCGCTCCGGGTCGATGGTCGCGGAGGTGATCACGACCTTGAGGTCGGGCCGGCGCGGCAGCAGCTGGGCCAGATAGCCCAGCAGGAAGTCGATGTTGAGGGACCGCTCGTGGGCCTCGTCGATGATGATCGTGTCGTACGCGCGCAGCTCGCGGTCCGTCTGGATCTCGGCGAGCAGGATGCCGTCCGTCATCAGCTTGATGAAGGTCGCGTCCGGGTTCACCTGGTCGGTGAACCGCACCTTCCAGCCGACCGTCTCGCCGAGCGGCGTCTTCAGCTCCTCCGCCACGCGCTCCGCGACCGTGCGGGCCGCGATCCGGCGGGGCTGGGTGTGCCCGATCATGCCGCGCACGCCGCGGCCGAGCTCGACGCAGATCTTCGGGATCTGCGTGGTCTTACCGGAACCGGTCTCACCGGCGACGATGACGACCTGGTGGTCGCGTATCGCCTCCAGGATCTCGTCCTTCTTCTGGGAGACCGGGAGCTGCTGCGGATACGAGACGGCGGGCGCGCGCGCGGCCCGCGCCTCCATACGGTCCCTGGCCTTCCCCGCCTCGGCGGCGATCTCGTCCAGGACGGCCGCGCGGGCCTCGGGCTTGCGGATGCGGCGGGCGCCTTCGAGACGGCGGCCGAGCCGGTGGGAGTCCCGCAGCGAGACCTCGGCCAGGACGGACTGGAGGGCGGCGAAGGAAGTAGACATACGGCACCCAGGATCGCACCTGCCACGAAGAAGCGGCGAACCGATTTACGGAGACGGGGCACGTGCGCTGCGTAATATTTCGGGCACGCCGCTTCGAAAGGAATCCGCATGCCCCGCACCCACCGCGCGCCGGCGGCGTTCGCCGCGCTGGTCGGGCTGGTGCTGGGGCTGCTGATGTGCGAGGCGGGCGCGGTGGCGCACGCGCGCCAGACGGCGGCCGCGGCCGTCTCCGTGGGCGGCTTCGCGACGGGCTCCGCGGCGGACTCCGCGGCCGGGGCCGCGGAGCGGGCGGACCTGACGCACAGGGCGGACCGGACGGGCCTGTCGGTCCGGACGGGCCTGTCGGGCCGGTACGCCGAGACGGTGGACGTGCCGGACGCCCCCGGCCGCGCGCCGGGCTGCGGCCGGGGTCACGGGGGCGGCAAGGGGGCGATGACTCCCGGCGTACCGCCGCGTACCCCCGCTCCCGGCGAGCTGCTGTCCGTGCCGTCCGCCGCCGACCGGGCCGCGTGCGGAGGGTGGGGCGAGGGCCTGGACGGCCTGGAACCGGCGCCGGGCCCGGATCCGCCGGAGCTGGTCCCGCCGTCCCCGCTGGAGCTGTCGATCCTGAGGGTCTAGAGAGCCGGGAACGTCACGCCGCTTGTCTTCTCTTCCTCCTCTCTCTCCTCAGGAGTGCTTTCGCATGTCCTCGTCCACGCCGAAGCCCACCCCCACGCCCGATCAGCCCAAGCCCTCGAAGCCGGCGAAGTCGTCGGTGTCCAAGCCGGTCGTGATCATCAGCGGCGTCACGCTCGCCGCGGTCCTGCTCGGCCTCGCCTCGTACGCCGGCACCAAGCCCACCGCCCCCGCCGCGGGCACGTCCGACGAGGCGTCGTCGTCCGCGCCGGCCGAGGTGTCCGCCGACCCGTCCGCCGGGGTCTACCCCGAACTTGAGGCATATGCCCGTCGGGACAAGAACGACAAGCTCGCTCTCGGCCGAGCCGACGCGCCCGTCGTCCTCATCGAGTACGCGGACTTCAAGTGCGGTTTCTGCGGCAAGTTCGCCCGGGACACCGAGCCCGCGCTGGTGAAGAAGTACGTCGACGAAGGCACCCTGCGCATCGAGTGGCGCAACTTCCCGATCTTCGGCGACGAGTCCGCCGCCGCGGCCCGCGCCTCCTGGGCGGCCGGGCAACAGGGCCGGTTCTGGGAGTTCCACAAGGCCGCGTACGCGCAGGGCGCCAAGGAGAAGGGCTTCGGCAAGACCCGGCTGACCGCCCTCGCCAAGGAGGCGGGCGTGCCGGACCTGGACCGCTTCACGCGGGACGCGGACAGCTCGGCGGCCCGGGACGCGGTCGGCAAGGACCAGGAGCAGGCCTACTCCATCGGAGCCACCTCCACCCCGTCCTTCCTCGTCAACGGCCGTCCGATCGCGGGCGCGCAGCCGATGGAGGCGTTCACGCAGGCGATCGACGCGGCCGCGAAGTCGGCGGCCGCCAAGGGTGGCACGAAGGGCGACGCGGGGAGCAAGCGGTGACGTCGGGGATCGGCTACTTCGCCGCGTTCCTGGGCGGGCTGCTCGCCCTGCTCAGCCCGTGCAGCGCCCTGCTGCTGCCGGCGTTCTTCGCGTACTCGATCGACTCGCGCGCGAAGCTGGTGGCCCGGACCGGCGTCTTCTACGCCGGCCTGGCCACCACCCTCGTCCCGCTCGGCGCCGCCGGCTCCTTCGCCGGGCGGCTCTTCTACGGCCACCGGGACCTTCTGGTGGCCGTCGGCGGCTGGCTGATCGTGGGCCTCGGGGTGCTCCAGATCCTCGGTCTGGGCTTCGCCTCGCGCCGGCTCGCGGAGGCGAGCGGCCGGATCCGGCCCACGACGGTCTTCTCCGTCTACGCCCTCGGCCTTGTGTACGGCCTGGCCGGCTTCTGCGCCGGCCCCATCCTCGGCAGCGTCCTGACGGTGGCGGCGGTCGGCGGCAATCCGGTCTACGGCGGGCTGCTGCTCGCGGTGTACGCGCTCGGCATGGCCGTGCCGATGTTCCTGCTGGCGCTGCTCTGGGAGCGGTACGACCTGGGGCGGCGGCGCTGGCTGCGGGGCCGCGCGATCCGGGTCGGCCGCTTCGAGCTGCACACGACCTCGCTGCTCTCGGGCCTGTTCTTCATCGCCCTCGGCACGCTGTTCCTGGTCTTCGACGGGACGACCGCCCTGCCGGGGCTGCTGTCGGTCGACGACTCGTTCGCCGTGGAGCAGCGGGTCGGCGACCTGGGCCGGACGGTCCCGGACTGGGTGCTGCTGGCCGCCGTCGTCGCGGTGGTGGCGGGCGCGCTCGCGTGGCGCGGCCGGCGGTCGCGGCGCGGAGCCGCCGAATCCGGTGATGGCACCGCCGGTGCCGACGGCACCGGCGGTGCCGACGCCGAGCCGGAGGGCCACGAGGAGGCGGCGGCCGGGAAGGGCTGAACACGAGGAAGGCCCCGTCCGCGTGGACGGGGCCTTCCGGTTGTGGCTGGGGCCGGGGTCGAACCGGCGACCTATCGCTTTTCAGGCGATCGCTCGTACCAACTGAGCTACCCAGCCACGAGATCGTTTCCGATCTCAGCGATCCTGACGGGACTTGAACCCGCGACCTCCACCTTGACAGGGTGGCGAGCTAACCAACTGCTCCACAGGACCATCTTTTGTGCGAGAACAAGTCTCGCACAGGATTGTGCGTGCCCCCAACGGGATTCGAACCCGTGCTACCGCCTTGAAAGGGCGGCGTCCTGGGCCACTAGACGATGAGGGCTAAGAGGCCCGCCTCGGCTCTTCGCAGCGCGTCGGGGACGTGAGAAGCATATGGGATGGCAGGCGGTATCGCCAAAACGGTTTCCCGGGGCGGGGTACGGGGCGCTCGCGGGGCCTCTCCGTGGGTGGTCCGGGGCCGGTCCGGAAGCGGAACGCGGCCGGCCCGGGGCCCGCCCCGGACCCCGTACCGGACCCCGTACCGGACCCCGTACCGGACCCCGTACCGGACCCCGTACCGGACCCCGTACCGGACCCCGTACCGGACCCGATCGGCCGCGTATCCGGTCAGCCCCAGCCGAGTTCGTGCAGGCGCTCGTCGTCGATGCCGAAGTGGTGGGCGACCTCGTGGACGACGGTCACGGCCACCTCGTGGACCACCTCCTCGGGGGACTCGCAGTACCGCAGGGTCGGCCCCATGTAGATCGTGATCCGGTCCGGCAGCACCCCGGCGTACCACTCGCCCCGCTCGGTGAGCGGCGTTCCCTCGTACAGGCCCAGGAGTTCGGGGTCGTCGGCGGGCGCTTCGTCCTCGACGAAGACGGCCACGTTGTCCATGACCCGGGTCAGCTCCGGCGGGATCGTGTCCAGCGCGTCGGACACCAGCTCTTCGAAGGTCTCGCGTGTCATCTCCAGCACACGGCCATTGTCCGGGACGGGGCTCCTTCGCGGGATGCCCGTAGGGGGTGGTGTGAGTGCCGTACGGGGTGCGGCGGAGATCACGTACGGGGTGCCCGTACGGGGTGCGCGGGGCGTTTCGCGTACGGCGCGCCGGGCGGTACGCCGTACGGGGGACCGTCCGGTGTCCTTCCCATCCGTGTCCTCGGGGCGTCAGGGGAGTTGGGCAGGGCGACGCGTCAGAGCCGCGTCCCTTTCGCGCCCGATGTGTCGTATGCCGTCCGCGTATGCCGCATGCCGCGGGTGAGCGAGTGTCCGTGTGTCCGAGTGACCTGGAGGTGCCGTCGTGCGCCATTTGCCCACCCCTGTGCGATGGGTCGCCGCCGCGCTGGCGGTCGCCGCCTGTGCGGGCCTGAGCGGCTGTATGAGTGTCGGCGACGAGAGCGCGGGGTCGGCGTCGCCCAGCCCCTCCGCGGGGAAGCAGGGCGGGGCGGCCGGTACGCGGGGCGGCGTCGGGCAGACCGGGGCCCATGGCGGGGGCGGCTACGACCGGGCCGGGCGCGGCGGCGGGCCGGGACCGGACGGCGAGGGCCGCGAGCAGCCCGTACCGAGCGAGTCGGCGTCCGCGTCGGCCAAGCCGAGCGGCGGCGCGGGTCAGGCCGGGCCGAGCGGGGCGCCCCGGCCGCAGCAGCCGTCGGCGGGCCCCGCCGGACCGGAGCCCGCCAATCCGGGAGTGCCGGGCGGCGGCGCGACCACGGCGCCGGCGCAGCCCTCGCCGCAGCCGACCTCCAGCCCGCAGACCCCGGCCCCCACCCAGGACCCGACACCCGAGCCGACGGCGAGCGAACCGCCGGCGGAGACCCCCGGGACCGACACCCACATGGGAGCGATGAGGGCCGCCGAAGGAGTCGCCGTCGCGGTGGAACCGGCGGAGTCCGCCCAGGTCGGACCGCGTTTCGGGCCGAGGACGGGCGTGCGGGTCGGATCGGTGTGACGGAGCTCGGTTTGCCTTGGGTGGGGGAGAGTGCGTATGGTGGTAGATCGTTTGATCCCATTTGCCCGGCGCCACGACCGAAGAGCGCCGTGACTGGCGCGTACTCTCCCTTGCCGTGGCTGACCGCATTGAGGCGGTCCTAGGCGAAACACGGAGTTGACGGGCGCGTGCCGAGACTCCGGAAGGTTTCGCATTTCGCATGTCCATTTTCAGTTCTGACCACGCCGTCCTGCCTGAGGGCGACGAGATCGTCGACGCCGTCGAGGCTCTCGAGGCCGACATCACCGCCGTCGACGAGGCTGTCGAGGCCGTCGAGTCCGCCGACATCGAGGCCGACATCGACGTCGACGCCGACGCCGACGCGGAGGCCGACGAGACCCCGCAGATCACCTTCGGCGACCTGGGCCTGCCCGAGGGCGTCGTGCGCAAGCTCGCCCAGAACGGCGTGACCGCCCCCTTCCCGATCCAGGCCGCGACCATCCCGGACGCCCTGGCCGGCAAGGACATCCTGGGCCGTGGCCGCACCGGCTCCGGCAAGACCCTCTCCTTCGGCCTCCCGCTGCTCACCACCCTGTCCGGCGGCAGCACCGAGCGGAAGAAGCCCCGCGGCGTCATCCTGACCCCGACCCGCGAGCTCGCGATGCAGGTCGCGGACGCCCTCCAGCCGTACGGCGACGTGCTCGGCCTCAAGATGAAGGTCGTCTGCGGCGGTACGTCGATGGGCAACCAGATCTACGCCCTGGAGCGCGGTGTCGACGTCCTCGTCGCCACCCCGGGCCGCCTGCGCGACATCATCAACCGCGGTGCCTGCTCCCTGGAGCAGGTCCAGGTCGCCGTCCTCGACGAGGCCGACCAGATGGCCGACCTGGGCTTCCTGCCCGAGGTCACCGAGCTGCTCGACCAGGTTCCCGCGGGCGGTCAGCGCCTGCTCTTCTCCGCCACGCTGGAGAACGAGATCGACAGCCTGGTGAAGCGCTACCTGGTGAACCCGGTCACCCACGAGGTCGACCCGTCCGCCGGCGCCGTCACGACGATGACCCACCACGTCCTGGTCGTGAAGCCGAAGGACAAGGCCCCGGTCACCGCCGCCATCGCCGCCCGCAAGGGCCGCACCATCATCTTCGTCCGCACCCAGCTGGGCGCCGACCGCGTCGCCGAGCAGCTGCGCGACTCCGGCGTGAAGGCCGACGCGCTGCACGGCGGCATGACCCAGGGCGCCCGTACCCGCACCCTGGCCGACTTCAAGGACGGTTACGTCAACGTCCTCGTCGCCACCGACGTCGCCGCGCGCGGTATCCACGTCGACGGCATCGACCTGGTCCTGAACGTGGACCCGGCCGGTGACCACAAGGACTACCTGCACCGCTCGGGCCGTACCGCCCGCGCCGGCCGCTCCGGCACCGTCGTCTCGCTGGCGCTGCCGCACCAGCGCCGCCAGATCTTCCGTCTGATGGAGGACGCGGGCGTGGACGCCTCGCGCCACATCGTCGGTGGTGCGGGCGCGTTCGACCCCGAGGTCGCCGAGATCACCGGCGCCCGGTCGCTGACCGAGGTCCAGGCCGACTCCGCGAACAACTCCGCCAAGCAGGCGGAGCGCGAGGTGGCCGACCTCACCAAGCAGCTGGAGCGCCTGCAGCGGCGCGCCGTCGAGCTGCGCGACGAGGCCGACCGTCTGGTCGCCCGCGCCGCCCGCGAGCGCGGCGAGGACCCGGAGGCGGCGGTCGCCGAGATGACCGAGGCCGCCGAGGCCGAGGTCGCCGCCGCGGTTGCCGCGGCCGAGGTGCCGCAGCAGCGCGACCGCGAGGAGCGCCGCGACTTCGACCGCCGTGACGACCGCGGTGGTGACCGTGGTGGCTTCCGTCGCGACAACGACCGCGGTGGTGACCGTGGTGGCTTCCGCCGGGACAACGACCGCGGTGGTGACCGTGGTGGCTTCCGCCGGGACAACGACCGTCCGTCGTTCAACCGTGACCGTGGTGGCGACCGCGGTGGCTTCGAGCGCCGTGACGACCGTGGTGGTGACCGTGGCGGCTTCCGTCGCGACAACGACCGCGGTGGTGACCGTGGTGGCTTCCGTCGCGACAACGACCGTCCGTCCTTCAACCGCGACCGCCGCGACAACGACCGTCCGTCGTTCAACCGCGACCGTCGTGACGAGCGTCCCTCGTTCAACCGTGACCGTCGTGACGACCGCGGTGGCTTCGAGCGCCGTGACGACCGTCGTGACGACCGCGGTGGCGACCGTGGCGGCGACCGTGGTGGCTTCCGTCGCGACAACGACCGCCCGTCCGGCGGCCACCGTGGCAGCGACCGCCCGTTCAACCGCGACCGCCGCGACGAGCGTCCCTCGTTCAACCGCGACCGTCGTGACGACCGTCCGTCCTTCAACCGCGACCGCCGCGACGACCGCGGCGGCTTCCGCCGGGACGACAAGCCGCGCTGGAAGCGCAACGGCTGACATGCCGTGAGGCCGTAGGGCCGCAAGGCCGCGAGAGGGCCCGTATCCGCACTTCGGTGCGGGTGCGGGCCCTCTTCGTGTCCGGTCGCACACCTGCCGACGGGCGGATCCGAAAATCGGTGGGGGGAGTCCGGGCCCGCTGCTACCTTCCGCTTGCCGGGGGGACGGAGGCCGATCAGGCCAGGTCCGGGGCGTGGCGTGAGAGCCGCGTCCCTGCTCCCCGCATGCCTGTCGGCTTCCCAGGGGAGGGACCCGAATGCCTCGCAGCACTGTCATCCGTCATTCCGTAGCGGCCGTGGCCGCGGCGACTCTGATCGCCGGTCTCGGCTCGTTCGCACCGCTCGCGGCCGCCGCCGAGGACACCGGCGTCGTGTTCCCGGCGGCCGTCGCGGACCAGCCGCGCCACGTGGTCCCGGTCGCCGTCGGCGCGAGCGGATTCCTGCGGTACGAGCAGGGCCTCGGCCATTTCTGGACCCCGTACTCCGGGCCCGAGCGGCCGCTGAACCTCGGTGCGGAGGGGCCCGAGGCCGACGGCACCTACGGCGCGGGTTCCGACTACATCGCCTCCTTCAACCCCAACGCTCCCGGCGGCGGCTGGGTGCGGCTGGTGAACGTGGCCGAGGACGTCACCTGGACCGTGCCGCTGCCGAGCGGGCACCGGTACGTCGGCACCTTCGGCACCACGGTCGTCACCACCACCCAGAGCGACGAGGGCGCCCCGCGCGCGTGGCATCTGTTCCGGTCCACCCCGGGCTCCTCGGCACCCGTGCCGGACACGGTGGTGACCGGCTGGCCGGCGGACGCCGAGCCCGCCGCGAAGGCCGTCACCGGGGACGACGGGGGGATCCTGGCCGGCTACACGGCGGGCGACGTGACCCGGCCGGTCTGGATCGACCTCGCGACCGCGAAGGTCCGGCCGGTCGCCCCGGAGAGCACCGCGCCGAGCGCCGGGACCGTCCGCACCGCGACCGAGGTCGCCGAGTGGACGAAGGACGGCGTGGTCCGGTTCTACGCGAAGGGCTCGGCCGACGCGTCCGGCCCGCTCGCCGAGACCGCGAGCACCGAACTGGCCCACCACGAGGGCGACCTGCTGCTCGGCGCGGTGGGCGAGCGGCTGATCGTCGCCCGCGCGTCCGGACAGGGTGGCTCCGCGCCGTACCGCCTCGTCTCCGTCCCCCGGGCCGGCGGCGAGGAGACGGAACTCCTCGCGTACGGCCGGGAGAGCGCGCTGCCCACCTCGGACGGCGGACTGCTCGTGGTCGGCGGGACGGCGGCGGACAAGCTCGCCGTGACCCGGATCTCCGCGACGGCGGACGGCACGGCGCTGACCGCCCTCACGGACGTCACCCCGCTCAGCTCCAAGCCCCGTGCGCTCACCTTCGACCACGGGCGGATCGCCTCGATCGACCGCATGCCCGACGAGACGAACACCGTGCTCTCCCGGGCCGTGTCGGTGAGCGGGCCACTGACCGCCGGCGCGACGCGGACGCGGGGCGACCTCGGCCTCGCGCTCGACCACTGCACGGACAGCAGCCCCTGCAAAGCCCCGTTCACCACCGGAGACGGCCGGATGGTGATCAATCAGCCGCAGGGCCTCGACCCGAGCCCCGCGATCGTGGTGGAGCCGGATGCCACGGAAGGCCGTCCGATCAGTGACGAGTTCACCTATTTCCGGGTCTTCGGCGTGTCCGGCCGGTACGCGATCGGCGCGGGCGACCTCAAGAGCACCGGGAGGACCCGGACGGTCACCCTCGACCTGGACACCGGCAAGCAACTCGCCACGTTCGCGACCGGTTACGAGCGCGAGGACGTCGAGCTGTACGGCGACACCGTCTGGGCCGCCGGCACCGGCGGCACCGTCACCGGCTACGACGCCCGCACGGGCGCGGCGAAGCGCACGATCACGGTCGCGTCGGGCTGCGGCACCCCCGAGAACATCCGGGTGACCGCGCACTGGCTCGGCTGGGAGTGCTGGGGCAGCGGCTGGAAGGCCGGGATCTACGACCTCGACACCAACGTCAACCGGTCGTACGGCGACGCGTACGCCGTCCTCGGCGACGGCTACGTGGTCAAGGCCGGCGACGGCGACCTCGTCGTGACCGACGTCCGAGGCGCCCAGCCGGTCGAGAAGGGCACGTACCGCCCGAACGACTTCGACTTCCAGGAAGGGGCGTGGGCGGTCGACACGGCCACCGGGCGGCTGGCGTACGAGTCGAACCGCGCCGGTGACCTGACCGTCGCCGACCTCGGTGTACCCGCCTCCCCGCTCGCCCGCATCGACGCCGACGTGCCCGCCGCGGCGACCGCCGCCGACGGCGCGATCTCCTGGAAGCCGCGCTGGTGGCTGTCCAAGCCCGCCGGCTCCTGGACGCTGATCCTCACCGACAACGCGACCGGGGCGACGGTCCGCACCCTCACCGGGGGCGAGGCACGCGGCATGCTCGCCGCCGCGTGGGACGGCAAGGACGACGCGGGACGGCTCGCCGCCGACGGCTCCTACGCCTGGACGCTGACGGCCAAGGCGGCGGACGGCTCGGGAGCCGACCTGGAGCAGCGCGGCGAGCTGCGGCTGGGCGGCGTGTGACCGTACGCGCCCTGAACGGGCCGCCGGCGCGGTGGAGTCCGTCGCCGGCGGCGCGGGCCGCGGGCGCGTGACCGGCCCGGTTCGGCTCTGGCGCGCCGCCGGTGCGCCGGGGCCGATACCCGATCGGTTTCGGGAGGGCCACGGGCTATGCTGCATGGGTGCGCCGGTCCACGGGCCGTTAGCTCAATTGGCAGAGCAGTGGACTTTTAATCCATTGGTTGTGGGTTCGAGTCCCACACGGCCTACCGTGACACACCGTAGGCTCATCCGTTTGACCTGCGGAATCAGAAAGGCCCCCTCTCCGGAGGGGGCCTTTCGCGTGTGCTTCGGGAGGGCGCGGGGACGACTCCGTGCCGCCCCGCACCCTCCCGGCGAGCGAGTGGACGACACTCCCTGACCCTTGCGGGAATGGTTCTCCCCGCCGTCTTCTCCCGCGCGATGTCGGACCAACTTCCCGCACGCGGGGGTGCGATGGGGCCTGAGTCAGCGCACGCCGAGCGCGGCGAGCCGCTCCCGGTCCGCGATGATGTCGATCCCGACGACCCGGGTGCCCACGATGGTGAACACCATCAGGCCGGCCGGCGCACCGTCCGCGAGCGAGACCAGTCCGGCCGCGCCGTTGACCGTGACCCGGCGGACGGTGTGGCGGAACTTGGCGAAGGTGAGGGCCTGCGCCGTGACCCGTTCGGCGCCGCGCACCAGCGTGGACGCCTCGGCCGGCAGCAGCACGCCGCCGTCGACGCGCAGCAGGACGTCCGGGTCGAGGACCGCGAGCAGCCCCTCGAAGTCGCCGGCCTGCGAGGCGGCCAGGAACGCCGAGACGACCTCCCGCTGCCGGGCCGGATCCGGCGCGGGCGCCGGAGCGGCGTCCTGGACCCGGCGGCGGGCCCGGCTGGCGAGCTGACGGGCGGCGGCCGGGGACCGGTCGACGATCGGGGCGATCTCGTCGAAGGAGACCGCGAACATGTCGTGCAGCACGAACGCCAGCCGCTCCGCCGGGACCAGCGTCTCCAGGACGATCAGCAGCGCGAGCCCGACCTCGTCGGCGAGCAGCGCCTCCCGCTCGGGGTCGGGGGCGGCGCCGTCCTCCCGTACGACCGGGTCGGGGATGTACGTGTCGGAGAAGAGCGGGTCCTCGCGGCGGGACGTGCGGGAGCGGAGCATGTCGAGACAGATCCGGCCGACGACGGTGGTCAGCCAGGCGCTCAGGTTGCGGATGCCGGCGGTGTCGGAACGGTTCAGCTTGATCCACGCCTCCTGGACGGCGTCCTCCGCCTCGCCGAGCGAGCCGAGCATCCGGTACGCGACGGCGCGCAGCTGCCCGCGGTCGGCCTCGAAGCGCTCGGCCAGCAGCTCGGGCCCGTGCTGGTACGCGACGTTTCGGTCCTTGTCGTGGCCGTGGTCCATCGGTTCTTCTCCCCCTCGCGTCGGGTCGCGACGCCGTGTCGACACCCTGTCGACGGATCGGATCCCACGGTTGTGACACGGCCGTGCGGCGCCCGCCGGCCAAGGATTTCGTATCTGGGCCGACCATGCCGTAAGGTTGGGTTCACCGACGCGGGGTGGAGCAGCTCGGTAGCTCGCTGGGCTCATAACCCAGAGGTCGCAGGTTCAAATCCTGTCCCCGCTACTCAGTAGCCGAAGGCCCGGATCGTGCAGACGATCCGGGCCTTCGTCGTATGCGGACACCGGCCCGGAGATCGGCCCGGAGATCGGCCTGGAGGCCCGCCCGGGCACGTGTCCCGGCGTGTGATTTTTCGCCGCACGCCCCCCGCGCGCGCCCCCGGATCGAGCGTGGCCAAAACCGAATCCGTCCCTTTGCGTCGCGCGCGTGCGCCCCGTAACGTCGCGCGCACCATGAGTGACCACGGTTCGGCCGGTGTGACCGGCGTGCACGAGGCGACACGGGCGAGGCGACGAGCGCCCGCCGTGCTGCTGCTGTTCGCGCTGCTCTCGCTCGTCGCCGGGGTCTGCCACGGTGCCCACGGGCACGCGCTGGCCCTCTCCGGCCCCACCGGCACCAGTGTCTCCGCGCCCGACTCCTCGCACGGCTGTGATCTGCCGGGGGAGAACTGGTCGTTCGACGCCCATCTGCCCGCGCAGGCCGGCGGCTCGCAGTTCTCGGCGCCGGACTCCGGGGGCGCCGGTCTCGTCCCGCACGACGAGGTCTTCCCCGCCGCCCCGGACACGCGCTGCGTCCACGGCCGGGCCGGTCCCGGCCCCGAGCCCCGCAGACTGCTCATCGCCCTCGGTGTGAACCGGAACTGACCGGGCTCGCGTACGCGCCCGCGTACGCCCACGGTCCTTCCGCGCGCCGGCGCGCACCCGCATCCGCCTCCGCTTCCGTACCCGCACCCGGGATCCGTACCTGGATCCGCGTCGGGTCCGCGGTCCCCGGACGCCCGCGCCCGCGCATTCCCGCCGCACGCGCCGTCACCGGCTTCGCTGTCCGCGCGTGCCCACATCCAAGGGACGCAGACCCCCATGACGCACCCCGCCACTCTCACCTCCGTCACCGAGCAGACCGTCGGCAACACCCCCGTGCTGTGGATGGACGACGGCTACTGGGCCAAGCTCGAAGGCTTCAACTTCGGCGGCATCAAGGACCGCGCCGCCCTCTACATGGTCGAACAGGCCCGTCGCCGCGGAGAGCTGCGGCCCGGCGCCCCGATCGTCGAGTCGACCTCCGGCACCCTCGGCCTCGGCCTCGCGCTCGCCGGCATCCTGCACGGCCACCCCGTCCACGTCGTCACCGACCCGGGCCTCGAACCGATCGTGGAGCGGATGCTCACCGCCCACGGCGCCCAGGTCCACGTCGTGCCCGAGCCCAGCCCCTCCGGCGGCTGGCAGCAGGCCCGCATGGACAAGGTCGCCGAGCTGCTGCTCGCCCTGCCCGGCGCCTGGTGGCCCAACCAGTACGGGAACCCCGACAACCAGCGGGCGTACAGCGGCCTCGCCGGTGAACTGTCCGGCCAGCTCGACCGGATCGACGTGCTGGTCTGCGCGGTCGGCACCGGCGGCCACTCGGCGGGGATCGCCCGCGCGCTGCGCGCCGGCTCCAGCCCGGCCCTCGAACTCGTCGGCGTCGACTCCCTCAACTCCACCATCTTCGGGCTGCCGGCCGGCGAGCGTCTGATGCGCGGCCTGGGTTCCTCCATCCACCCGGCCAACGTCGACCACCCCGCCTTCGACGAGGTCCACTGGGTGGCGCCGGCCGAGGCGGTACGGTCCGCGCGGCGGCTCGCGGCCCGGCAGTTCGCGACGGGCGGCTGGAGTGTGGGCGCGGTCGCGCTGGTCGCGGGCTGGCTGGCCCGCACCCGGCCGCGCGGCACCCGGATCGCCGCCGTGTTCCCGGACGGTCCGCAGCGCTACTTCGACACCGTCTTCAACGACGAGTACTGCTCCATGCATGGACTGCTCGACGGGCCGGTCCGGGACGAACCCGCGGCATATGCCGAGAACGAGCGGGTCGACGGCTGGACCCGCAAGGTTCTGGACCGGACCCGGGGCACGAGCGCGGTGAACGGCGCCGGCATCGACACCGCGAACGGCGTCGACGGCACCGAGCAGGCGACGGCGGAGCGGGTGTGATGACCACCGCGACGGAGTCCTCCCGGGGCCAGGGAGGGATCTGGAAGCAGAGCCGCAGCTTCGACCCGGCCGTGCGGCTGCTCTTCCTCAACCAGCTCACCATCAATCTCGGCTTCTACATGCTCATGCCCTACCTGGCCGCCCATCTCGCCGACGGCCTCGGCATGGCGGCCTGGTCGGTCGGGCTGGTGCTCGGCGCGCGCAACCTCTCCCAGCAGGGCATGTTCCTGGTCGGCGGCGCGCTCGCCGACCGGCTCGGCTTCAAGCCGCTGATCGTCGCCGGCTGCGCGCTGCGGACGGTCGGCTTCGGGGCGCTCGCCTTCGCGCAGTCGCTGCCGATGCTGATCGCCGCCTCGCTCGCGACGGGCCTCGCGGGCGCGCTGTTCAACCCGGCGGTGCGGGCGTACCTCGCGGCCGAGGCGGGGGAACGGCGCGTGGAGGCGTTCGCGCTGTTCAACACGTACTACCAGGCGGGCATCCTGCTCGGGCCGCTGGTCGGGGTGGCGCTCACCGGGGTGTCGTTCCGGCTGACGTGCGTGGTGGCGGCGGTGCTGTTCGCCGGACTGACGGCCGTCCAGCTGCGGCATCTGCCCGTACGGCACAGGGCCGAGGCGGCGCGGGAGCCGGACCCCGCGGACGGCGTGGCGCGGGGACAGTTCCGGACGGTGCTCACGAACCGCGTCTTCTGGCTGTTCTCGCTGGCCATGACCGGCTCGTACGTCCTGTCCTTCCAGGTCTACCTGGCGCTGCCGCTCGCGGTGGACGGCACGGCGGCGACGACCGCGCTGTTCGTGGTGTCGGCCCTGGTGGCGCTGGCCGGGCAACTGAGGATCACCGCCTGGTGCAAGGCGCGGCTCTCGCGCGAGCGGTGCCTGGTGCTCGGGCTCGCCCTGATGGGCGCGGCGTTCCTGGTGCCGGCGGCGACCGGTCGTGCGCTGGCGGGGCTGCTGCTGTGCGCGGCGGTGCTGGCGGTGGCGAACGCGGTGCTCTACCCGTACGAGATGGACACCGTCGTCGCGCTGTCCGAGGGGCGCTGGGTGGCCACCCACTACGGGCTCTACAACACCGTCTGCGGGATCGGCATCACCCTCGGGAACCTGGGGACCGGCGCCCTCCTCGACGTGACCGGCTGGTCGGCCACGCCCTGGCTGGTGCTGTGCGCGGTCGGCCTCGGGTGCGCGGCGGCGATGGCGGCGCTCGCCCGGGGCGGCCGGCTCGCCGTACGCCGGACGGCGGACGCGCGGTCGCCGGGCGCCACCGCCTGACCGCACTCTGGGAGGGAGCTTGGGAAGCTCGCGGCCCCTGGGGAGACCCGGGGGCCGCGAAGCACGAGAAGCACAGGTCACGAGGAGCACAGGTGGCGCGAGCGGCGGTGCGGCGCGGGCGGAGCCCGGGCCACGGCCGCGCTCAGGCCTCCGGCCGTGGCCGGGGGCGAGGATGGGGCCGCGCGGACGACGACGCCGCCCTCGGCCCGTACCGCGGCGCCCGGCGCTTCCTGAGAGCCCTTCCCCCACTGGTGATCGCGGGCGGGGTGGCATATGACCTGCTGACTCCGCCCATGTACACGGCGGCGCCCCTGCTCCCGGTGGCGCCGCTGGTCGCCGCCCCGTTCTTCTCCACCCTGACGACCCTGCTGACCGGGATCGCCGCCGTCCTGGCCAGCACCGGGCTGCTCTTCTTCCACAAGCAGACGAACATCGTCCTCTCGATCACCGAGACGCTGACCGTCGTCACGGTCTCCGCGCTCGCGGTGCTGATCAGCCGGGTGGTGCAGCGCAGCGGCGAGCGGCTGGCCTCGGCCCGGGTGATCGCGGAGGCGGCCCAGCGCGCGGTGCTGCCCGAGCCGGCGGAACGTATCTGCGGGCTGCGGATCGCCGCGCGGTACGAGGCGGCGCAGGCGGGCGCGTTCATCGGCGGCGACCTGTTCGCCGTCCAGGACACCCCGCACGGCGTACGGCTGGTGGTCGGCGACGTGCGCGGCAAGGGCATGGACGCGGTGGAGGCGGTGGCCGTCGTCATCGGGGCGTTCCGGGAGGCGGCCGAGCAGGAGGCGACGCTCGCGGGGGTGGCGGCGCGGCTCGAACGGGCGCTGGCCCGGGAGGGCGAACGGCGGGACGACCTCGACGCGTTCGAGGGGTTCACCACGGCCGTCCTCGCCGAGTTCCCCGGCGCGGGGGAGAAGCCCCGCGGAACGTGGGGGCCCGGCGGATGCGCCGGGCTGGTCCGGGTGATCAACCGCGGGCACCCCGAGCCGCTGCTGCTGTACGCGGACGGGGGGCTACTGCCGCTCCGGCCGAGCGAGCCGGCGTTGCCGCTCGGGCTGGGGGACGTGGCCGAGTGGCCGGACCGGGCCGACGAGACGCCGTATCCGCCGGGCGCGACCCTGCTGTTCTACACGGACGGGCTCTCGGAGGCGCGGGACGCGCACGGGGTCTTCTACGACCCGGCGGAGCGGCTGACGGGACGGATCTTCCCGGGGCCGGAGGAGCTTCTGGACGCGCTGGTGGCGGACGTCCGCCGGCACACGGGCGGCGCGACGACGGACGACATGGCGCTGCTCGCGGTCGGCCGGCCCGGGGCGGGGGAGCCGGAGCGGCGGCGGACGATGCCGGTGGTGCCGGCGGACGGACCGTCGGACAGGTCGTCGATCGGCCCGTCGATTGGCCCGTCAGGCAGGGCGTCGGACGGGCCGTCGAATGGGCCGTCCGAGGGGTCGTGAAAGGCCGAGGAAAGGCCGGCGAAGAAGCTCGCGAAGAAGCTTGCGAAGAAGCTTGCGAAGAGGCGACGAAAAGTGATGACAGGGCGTAGTCGAAGGATCTCGCTCCGGTAACAACTGAAGTGCTGTCACATAATTAATGCATGCCGAAACCTTTCTGAAGGGTGGTCAACTCGGGCCAATCCACCCCATTCCCATGAACGATCACAGGGGACGGCTTGGAATCCGTCGCCCGCGTCTATTAACGTTCGATAACGCAGCGCGGTCGTCCCAGCCGTCGCAAGAGGCGGCACCGTGCGCATGCGCCGAATCCCGTCAGGGAACCGGGGAACCACCAATTGGGGTGAATCGGGTCCTGTCGCACCCGTGCGACACACCCGTAGGAGACCTTCCTGCTCCGAACCCGTCAGCTAACCCGGTAGGCGAGAAGGAAGGAAAGGAGAGCGCCTCCGTGGCCTCCAACCCCCCCACTCCGCACAGCCCCTTCGCGTCCTACGACGGTCCCGGTGGATACGACACCACGGACGGGGTGACGGAGGAGTGGAACCCCACTGAGGACTCTCTGCGGGCCCAGAGCCGTTCCGGCGGCCGGCACCGCGTCGCCAAGCGCTCCAACTTCGCCCGCTCCTCCACCGTCCTCGGCGTCGGTGTGATCGCCGCCGTCGGCGCGGGCGGCCTGGCCACCGCGCAGCAGAAGCCGCCGGTCTCCATCGCCCTCCCGGACGTCGGTCTCCCGGACGTCGACCTGCCCGACGTGTCCGAACTCCCGGGCGTCGGCAAGCTGATAGGCAGCGGCGACGAGAAGCAGGGCAACGCCGCCACCGCCGCGGGCAACGCCGCCACCCAGCCGCTCACCGCGCTGACCTACACCACCCCCGCCGACGAGGCCGGCACGCAGGCCCGGACGCAGACCTCGAGCGACGCCGGCGAGGCGCTGCGCGCCCGCATCCTCCAGCAGGCCGAGCAGCAGCAGGCCGCCGCCGACGCCGCCGAGAAGGCGGAGGCGGAGAAGGCCGCGGCCGAGAAGGCCGCCAAGGAGGCCGGCGCCAAGGCCGACGCCGCCGAGAAGGCGGCCGCCGAGGCGAAGAAGAAGGCCGAGGCCGAGGCCGCGGCGAAGGCCGCGGCGAAGGCGGAGGCCGAGCGGCTGGCCAAGCTCGCCGCCAGCTTCGCGCTGCCGACCTCCTCGTACACGCTGACCTCCACCTACGGCGAGGCCGGCTCGATGTGGTCCTCCGGCTACCACACCGGCCTGGACTTCGCCGCCCCCACCGGCACGCCGGTCAAGGCCGTGCACGGCGGCACCGTCAAGTCGGCCGCCTGGTCCGGCTCGTACGGCTACCGGATCGTCCTGGAGCTCGAGGACGGCACCGAGGTCTGGTACTGCCACCTGTCCTCGATGACGGCGAGCGCCGGACAGTCCGTCGGCACCGGCGAGACCATCGGCCGGGTCGGCGCGACCGGCAACGTGACCGGCCCGCACCTCCACCTCGAGGTCCACACCGCGTCGGACTCCCGGCTCGACCCGGCGGCCTGGCTCCGCTCCAAGGGCCTGGGCATCTGACCGTCTGTCGCCTGCCCAGTCCGCTCTGCCTGCTTCATCTGCCCTGCCTGCCCCGCCTGTCATCCGTTCGGCCGAATGAACGGGAGCGCCTGAGTGCCGGATTTCCCGGCCCGGGCGCTCCAGCGGAACAGGCCCGGCCGCGCGAGGGGTTGAATCGACTCATGACTTCTCTTCGCCGGCTGGGCACATCCGATCTGCACGTCTTCCCGCTCTCCCTCGGTGGCAACGTCTTCGGCTGGACCGCCGACGAGACGCGGTCCTTCGCCGTCCTGGACGCCTATGCCGCGGCGGGCGGCAACTTCGTCGACACCGCCGACGCCTACTCGCAGTGGGTCGAGGGCAACGAGGGCGGCGAGTCCGAGACCGTCATCGGCCGCTGGCTCGCCTCGCGCGGCAACCGGTCCGACATCCTCGTCGCCACCAAGGCCGGTGCCCACCACCGTCACAAGGGGCTGAAGCCCGAGACCGTCAGGGCCGCCGCCGAGGAATCGCTGCGCCGGCTCGGCACCGACCGCATCGACCTCTTCTACACGCACTACGACGACGAGTCCGTACCGGTCGAGGACATCGTCACCACGCTCGACGCGCTGGTGAAGGAGGGCAAGGTCCGGGCCGTCGCCGCCTCCAACATCTCGGCGGAACGGCTGCGCGCCTGCCTCGACTTCGCCGAGGCCGAGAACCTCACCGGGTACGTCGCCCTCCAGCCGCACTACAACCTGGTCTCCCGCGACACCTACGAGGGCCCGCTCCAGGACACCGTCGCGCGGGCCGGGCTCGCGGCCGTGCCGTACTACGGGCTCGCGTCGGGCTTCCTCACCGGCAAGTACCGCCCCGGGCGGACGGTCGACAGCGCGCGTGCCCACGGACCCCTCGAACTCGTCGGTACGGAGCGCGGGCAGCGGGTGCTCGCCGCGCTCGACCGGGTCGCCGAGGCCCACGACGCCGAGGTCGCGTCCGTCGCCCTGGCCTGGCTGGCCGCCCGCCCGACCGTCGCCGCCCCGATCGCCTCGGCCCGTACCGCCGAGCAGCTCCCGGCGCTCCTCGCCTCCGTCGAGCTGCGGCTGACGGACGAGGAACTGACCGCCCTGACGGACGCTTCCGCCTGACCTTCCCCGAACGGCGTTCCCGCCGCGCGTGTGGTGCTTGCCGGTATCGGTGTCGGTGCCGGTTTGTGTGCCGTGTGCCGTGTGCCGTGTCCGCCGTCCGTCGTGTCTCACGCACGCGCACGGACGGTGGACGCGGCCTCGCCGGCCCTCGCCTAGGCCCGCCGGCGGGTCACCAGCCACACCGGCACCAGCGTGGCCGGCACGATGCCGACGGGGATGACCCAGTCGGGCCATCCGAGTGCGCGGACCACGATTGCCATGAGCGCGCAGCTGACGAACAGGCCGCCGATCGTCCACAGACCGGTCCGCCGTGCGAGGCCAGGCCGGTAGCGGTCGGGGCGGACCAGCCACACCAGGCCGAACCGGAGACACACCGACGCTCCCACGCCCAATGCGGTGGCGACGGCGGTCAGCGCCTCGGGCTCGTCCCGCGGCTCGTCGGACGCGGCCTGGCGCACCCCGTCCTGACGGAGCGCCATGACGTCCCCGCGCCACAGGACGCCGTCGACCCGGTCACCCGGCCGCACTCCCGTCATCAGCGGCCCCGTGTCCCCGAAGCTCACCTTGCCGCGCCAGGCCGCGCCGCTCACCGTGGCCCGGTACCCGCCCCGCGTCTCCTCGACGGTGTCCACCGTGAGCGGCACCGTCCGCAGGCAGTCCTCCGCCCGGCCCGGCGGCGGATGGCCGGCCGCGCACACCTTCGCGACCCGGTAGTCCGCGAGCCGGTCGGCCCGGCGCGGGTTGAGATCGGTGAAGACCAGGTAGCAGACCATCGCGAGGGCCAGGCCGAGAACGGTCACGCACACGCCCATGAACCGCACCCACGTCGTATGCATCCGGTTTCCCCCTGCCCGCCCCGTCGAGCGGCCGGGAAGGGTGCCCATCCCCCCAGGTGGCACTTCCCGGCCGCCCGTTCAGACTTCCGCCCCGGCCGGTCGTCGGACAAGGAAACCGTCAGGCAGCGGCACCCGTCGAGGATTGCCGGGTCCCGGCAACGAGCCGGGCGGGCGGGTGGATGGGCGGTGGGGGGCGAGGATCGGCTCCCGTACGGGGCGAGCCCGCCGCGCCGCTCCCCTCACCCGACGGGTTCAGACGCCGGCGGGGGCGGGGGAGGCCCCGCCGGGTTCGGATTCGGGCCGGACCCGGCCCAGCAGCCGGACCGGGAGCAGCGTGGCCGGGACGGCGAGGGCGGGCACGATCCAGCGCGACAGGTCGAGCGCCTGGGCCACGGCTCCCAGGGCGAGGCAACCCAGGAACACGGCGAAGCCCGTCACCACGGCGCTCCTCACCAGAGCGGCCGGCGGCCGATGGCGGTCGGGGCGGGACCACCACCTCGGGCCGGAGCGCAGACACAGGACCGCCAGCAGGCCCAGGCCGGTGGCGATGCCCGTACTCACCCGGGACTCGTCCCGCGGCTCGTCGAGGGTGCCCTGCCGTGCCTCCTGCGTGCCGAGCGCCATGATCGTCCCGCGCCAGAGCGTTCCGTCGACCCGTTCTCCCGGCCGCAGCCGGTCCAGTACGGGTCCGGGCTCCGCGAACACCACCGTGCCGTGCCAGGAGCCGCCGCTCAGCGCGGCCTGGTAGCGCCGGGTCCTGGGAGTCCGGTCCACCACTGTGCGGTCCACGGTGAACGTGAGTGTCCGCAGACAGTCCTCCGGCTCACCCGCCGGCCGCGGGGCGGTGGTGCCTGCGACGGCCTCGGTGCCGGCGCCGGCGCCGGTGCTTGTGTCCGTGGCGGGGCACTGTGCGGCGGCCCGGTAGTCCGCGTACCGGCTCACCGCGCTCGGGATCTGGTAAGCGAAGCTCGCGAAGGAGACCGCCCCGCACACCAGCCCCAGCACGATCGCGAGCACACCGGCGAGCCGCGTCCGCTCCCCGTCGTCTGGACGGTTCCCGTCGCGTCGCCGCCCGGGTCTGTCCCCGTCGGCGTCCGCCGCATCAGCCCTGGCCACGGGAGCCCCCTCACGTTTCCGCGCCGGAACTCTCCGCCTCCCCCCCGAGGCAGCCCCCGGCCGCCCCCGCAGTCTTCCGCCCTGGATGATCTTCGGACAAGGGGTCTGCGGCATCCTGCCACGGCGGTTTCAGCTGCGGTACGGGTTGTAGCCGCCGTAGTCCAGATACTGCGGCGGCGTCCAGACCCGCCCGGTGGCCCGGGCCGCGTACGTCAGCGCGGGTGAGGCGAGCGGGCGGCGCTGCCACAGGTGGTGCAGCAGCTCCTGCTCGCGGGCCGCGAAGTCCGGCACCGCCTGGCCGCGTCCGACCCGGTGGCGCAGGAACGCCAGGGTCGTCGCGAACGCCTCGTACTCGCCGACGGCCCGCGCGGCCGGCTTGCCATGGCCGCGGCCGGCGAACGCGCGGGCCATCGAGCGGGCCCGCATCGAGGAGAGCGCGAGCGGCTCGTCCGGGGCGAGCCAGCCCGCCGCCGCGTAGGCCGGGAGTTCGGCGGATATGGTGCGCAGCTCCTGCTGCCGGCTCCAGATCGCCAGCCAGGTCAGCAGGGCGAACACCGGCACCATGAACATCCCGTAGACCAGGATGAACGCCATCGGGTGGAAGGTCGCCGACCCGTTCCACAGCGCGTGCATCCCCATCGCCAGGATCAGTCCGCCCAGCGGCAGCAGCGTCATGCGGACGCGGCGGGCCCGGGCGGTGGTCGCGAGCAGGGCGGCGAAGCCGAGCCCGAGGCCGGTGAGCGAGGTGAACAGCGGGTGCGCGAACGGGGACAGGACGACCCGGACGACGAACGTGCCCACGGTGACCGAGCCGACGCCCGCCGAGCCGCCGTCCTGGTCCTCGCCGAAGGCGTTGCCGAGATAGAGGATGTTCTCGGTGAAGGCGAAGCCGGTGGCGGTGAAGCCGGCGTAGACGAGACCGTCGACCGGACCGTTGAAGTCCCTGCGGCGGAAGAGGAAGAGCAGCAGGACGGCGGCGCCCTTCGCGGTCTCCTCCACGAACGGGGCGACGGCGGTCGCGCCGAGGGCGTCCGCCGAGTCGGGGTCGGCCGTGGCGCTGGATATCCACTCCACGGCGAAGGAGTTGGCGAAGATCGCGATCAGCGTGGAGGCGAACGCGCCCCAGGCGAGCGCGAACAGCAGGTTCTTCCAGGGGGCCGGCTCGACCCGGTCGAGCCAGCGGAACGCCGTGATCAGCAGCGGCACCGGCAGCACGGCGAGGCCGAGTCCGACGAGGAAGCCCTCGGTGCCGGTCTCCTCCCGCACCAGCCCGAGGATCACCAGGCCGCACAGCGCGAGCACGGTGATCACGGTGATGCCCCGGACCAGCCGGCTGCGCCAGACCCGGCGCGGTTTGTAGCGCCACTTGGCGCGCGGCGGTACGGCGCCGAAGTCCGGCTGCTCCCCCTCCCGCGTGGGCACGGGAGCGGGAGCGGGCGACAGCGCGGTCGTGGGCGCGGGGAAGGCCGGCGGGGCGGCCGTGCCGCCGGCCTCGCCGAGCGGCGTGGGCGCGGATCCGGTGATCGGGTTCGAGGACACACGACGACAGTAGCCAGCGTCACCGACAGTAGTCGAGGGGGTTGCCGCGGCCTGTGGATAACTCGGTGGGGGTGGCTCCGTCCCCCACCGGCGGGCTCACACCCTGTGGAAAAGCAGGTCGTGGACGACGTGCCCCTTGTCCAGTCCCTGTCCCTCGAAGCGGGTCAGCGGCCGGAAGCCGGGCCGGGGCGCGTAGCCGCCGTCGGCCTGGGTGTTCTCGAAGTCGGGGTGCGCGGTCAGCACCTCCAGCATCTGCTCCGCGTACGGCTCCCAGTCCGTGGCGCAGTGCAGCAGCCCGCCCTTCACCAGGCGGGGCGCGAGCAGGGTCAGGAAGTCGGGCTGGATCAGCCGCCGCTTGTGGTGGCGGGCCTTCGGCCAGGGGTCCGGGAAGTAGACCCGGCAGCCGGCCAGCGACTCGGGCGGCAGCATCTCGCGCAGCAGGATGATCGCGTCGCCGTTGGCGACCCGGACGTTGGTGAGGCCGTTCCGGTCGGCGAGACCGAGCAGATTGCCCTGGCCGGGGGTGTGCACGTCCACGGCGAGGATGCCGGTGCCGGGGTCGGCGGCGGCCATCTGCGCGGTGGCCTCGCCCATGCCGAAGCCGATCTCCAGGACGACCGGAAGGCCGCCGAACATCTCGTCCAGGTCGAGGACGCGGGCGCCGTCGATGTCGAGGCCCCAGTCCGGCCAGCGCTTCAGGAGCGCCTCGGCCTGACCGGTGGTGACCCGGCTGCGGCGCGGCTGGAAGCTGCGGATCCGGCGCTCGTAGTGCGAACCCGCCGGGTCGGGCGCGGGCCCCTCGCCCGGCGCGAACCTCTGGCTGCCCCGGCGTACGCGCTGCTCGCCCTGGGCCTCGGGTGCGGGGTGCGGGATGTTCTCTGGCTGCTCAGACACAATGACCCGATTCTACGGCGCACCGCGTCGCCGCCGCGGGCCGCGCGGACCGGGCGGGAACGGCCGGGGCCCCGCGCCGCCGCTACAGCAGGGCCAGCGCCCGGCCCGCCACCTCGCGGCCGATCGGCAGCGACGCCGTGGCCGCCGGCGAGGGTGCGTTGAGGACGTGCACCGTCCGCGCGGACTCGCGGATGAGGAAGTCGTCGACGAGTGTCCCGTCCTTCAGTACCGCCTGCGCCCGCACGCCCGGCGCCGCCCGCCGCAGATCGCGCTCCTCGACGAGCGGCAGCATCCGCCGGACCGCCTCGGTGAAGGCGCGCTTGGACAGTGAGCGGCGCAGTTCGCCCGCTCCGTACCGCCAGTGCGCGCGGGCCATCGCCCAGCTGCCGGGCCAGGCGAGGGCGTCGGCCAGATCGCGCGGGCGGACGACCGGCCAGCCGTACCCCTCGCGGGCGAGCGCCGGGACCGCGTTCGGCCCGACGTGCACGCCGCCGTCGATGCCCCGGGTGAGGTGGACGCCGAGGAACGGGAAGGCCGGGTCGGGTACCGGATAGACCAGGCCGCGCACCAGGGACGGGTCGGTCAGCTCGTAGTACTCCCCGCGGAAGGGGATGATCCGCATCTCCGGGTCGTCGCCCGCGAGTCGGGCCACCCGGTCGCAGTACAGCCCGGCGCAGTTCACCAGGACACGCCCGCGCACCACGCGCCCGGCGGCGGTGCGCACCGCCACGCCCCAGGGCCGCCGGTCGATCGCGGTGACCGCCGAGCCGTAGACGATCCGGGCCCCGGAGGCCTCGGCGAGCCGGGCCGCCACCGCCCCGTAGTCGGTGATGCCGGTGGTGCCGACGTGGATCGCGGCCAGGCCCCGCACCCGGGGCTCGTACTCGCTGATCTGCGCCGGGCCCAGCTCGCGCACCGGGATCCCGTTCTCCCGGCCGCGCTGGACGAGCGCGTGCAGCCGGGGCAGCTCCTCGCGCGCGGTGGCGACGATCAGCTTGCCGGTGATCTCGTACGGAATCCCGTACTCGGCGCAGAACTTGACCATCTCGGCCGCGCCCTCGACCGCGAAACGGGCCTTGAGCGAGCCGGGACGGTAGTAGATGCCGCTGTGGATCACGCCGCTGTTGCGGCCGGTCTGGTGGCGGGCGGGGGCGTGTTCCTTCTCCAGGACGGTGACCCGGGTGCCCGGAGCCGCGCGGCTGATGGCGTACGCGGTCGACAGGCCGACGATTCCGCCGCCGATCACGAGCACGTCACAGTCAAAGCGGTCCGATTCGGACACCAGCGCCACCTCCCACCCCTGCATACTGCACTGGCCCACTGACAACCGGGCCAAACCGTTCGCTCCATGGGATGTGTGTCACGCCGGGGCCGGAGCAGGGGCCGGCCCCGGTCCCGGTCCCGGCCCTGATCCCGACCCCGGTCCCGGCCTTGGCTCCTGCTCCGGCTCCGGGGAAGCCCCTGGTCGGCCGGGTCCGCTCACGCCGGGGCCACGAGCAGCGGCCGGGCCCGCTCACGCAGCTCCATGACGCGCGGCTCGTGCCCGTACGGTTCGAGGCGGTGCAGCAGATCCCGTACGTACTCGGTGGTCCGGGCCGACGAGATCCGCCCCGCGACCTCCACCGCGCGCGTACCGGCGGCGCAGGCCGCGTCCAGGTTGCCGGACTCCAGCTCGGCCACCGCCGACACCACGAGCCGAAGCCCGTGCGAGCGCACGTACTCCTCGGTGGGCCGGGACAGCGCCTGCGCGGTGAAGCGGCGCATCTCCTGCGGCAGCTTCAGGTCGCGGTAGCACTCGGCGGCGTCGGCGCAGAACCGGTCGTACGAGTAGAAGCCGAGCCACGTCGGGTCGCCGTCGCCCTCCCGGGAGCGCTCCAGCCACCCCTCGGCGGACTTGAGCGCGCCGGAGGCGGCGGCCTGGTCGCCGGCCTTGGCGTGCGCCCGGGCCTCGACGAGCCGGAAGAACGACATGGTGCGGGCGGTGGCCAGGCCCCTGTTGCGTTCGAGGGCCGCCTGGGCGAGGTCGACGCCCTCGTCGGCGAAGCCCCGGTAGGTGGCCTGGAGCGACATGGAGGCCAGGACGTAGCCACCGAGCGGGACGTCGGCGGCGGCGCGGGCGAGCCGCAGCGCCTGGATGTAGTAGCGCTGGGCGGCCTCCTGCTGGCCGGTGTCGAAGGCCATCCAGCCGGCGAGCCGGGTCAGCTCGGCGGTCGCGCCGAACAGGGCGCGGCCGACCTCGTCCGAGTAGGAGCCGAGCAGCAGTGGCGCGGCGTCGACACGTAAGCACTCGGGGACCATCGAGGAGCGCCAGTCGCCGCCGCCGTACTTGGAGTCCCAGCGGCGGGCGTCCTCGGCGGCCTCGCGGAGTTTGGCGACGTCGCTGTGGCCTACGCGCGCGTGCTCCCCGTTCTCGGCGGCACCGGCCGCGCCGGCGGTCTGGGCCGCGACCGTCCCCGGACCCGCGCCGGGAAGGGCGAGCGGACCGTCGAGCGGGCCGGAGGCCGGGCGCGGGGCGATCCGTTCCACCGACGGGTCGGCGGGCGTGATGAGCCAGCGCTGCGCGGGCGTCGCGTAGGCGCTCACCGAGAACGAACCGGCGAGCGACTGCCAGATCCCGACCCCGCCCCGCCGGCCCGCGCTGTCCAGCCGGTACAGCTCGGTCGCCGAGCGGACCGCCGCTCCGACGTCGCGCGGGAAGGCGAGGCCCACCTCGGGCGCGGGGTCGGCGTCGGCGAGCCCGATCTCGTGCAGCGGCACCGGCCGGCCGAGCTTCTGGCCGATGGCGGCGGCGATCAGATGCGGGGCGGCGCCTTGCGGCACCATGCCTTTGGACACCCAGCGGGCCACCGACGTCTTGTCGTAACGAAGCGTCAGTCCCCGCTGTGCGCCGAGGTCGTTGACGCGCCGGGCGAGCCCGGCATTGCTGATTCCCGCGAGGGCGAGAACCGTGCCGAGCTTTTCGTTCGGCCCGCGTTGCTCCCTGGACATGACGCCACCCCTTGACACGACACCCAGAAGGCCGCCACGACGCCGGGCATAGGCGTGCGGCATTCGTTAGCACAGCGTAGTTCGCCGGATCCCGACCGTTAAGGGGCGGTGTGCCGTATGGCGAGATTGTTGTGGGATGGAATGACCGGCGGCCGCCTCGACGCGCGCGCGTGCTCCCGTCGTGTGGCCGTGCGCCCGGCCGTGCGCTCTCGTCGCGTCTCGGGGGAGAGCGCTTCCATGAGTGCTGCGTGGGTCGGCCCGCTTGGCCGAGGACCGATGTCCAGGACGGGTGGGCTGGGGGACACCGCCGCCCCATTCCCCGCGGGTGGCGGGCGGCTCCGGGAGGCGACCGCCTCCCGGACCGCCGTACCGCGTGACACGTCCCGGCTCCGTGCGGCCGGGACGAGAATGGCCGAAAAGCGCCGTACGGCACCGGTGCTCGACAGGCTTATGCCAGGGGCGCGTTCGCCGACGCCGTGATGCCCCGGTGACACCTCCTGCGCGCCGTCGGCATGGCAGCATGTCTCCACTCGACCTTTGTGGAGGCGGCGATGCGGTGGCTGGTGGGCTGGAGCAGTGTCGCCGCGCGCTCCGGCACCCCGTACCTGGCACCACCCGGCTCCGCCGGCACCGTCGGCGACCCCGCCGACGGGCTCAGCGTGCAGCCCGTCGGCGCGCAACTCCTGTGGGAGGACCCCGATCCGCTGTGGGCGGTCGGGGACTGGCGGCCCGACGAGGTCCGCCTGGTCGACCTCGACGCGCACACCCGGATGGCCGTGCTCGGCTGCTGCGCGGCGAGCGACGACGAGCTCCGGCGCGGGCTGCTCACCGCGCGCGGGGGCGCACTGCGGCACCTGACGGCGTGGCCCGGCAGCTACACGGCCGTGGTCAAAGCGGGCCGCCGCGTCACCGTCACCGGCGATCTCGCGGGCGCCCGGCCGGTGTTCCACACCCCCTGGGCGGACGGTACGGCCTACGGCACCGCCGCGTTGCCGCTCGCCGACCTCACCGAGGCCCAGCTCGACATCGGACACCTCGCCGCCCTCCTCGCCTGCCCCGAGACCCCCGAGGCGCTGCGCGACTCCACCCCCTACGAGGGCGTGCGACGGGTCCCGCCCGGCCACGCCCTGATCCTGCGCGAGGGCGCCCGCGAGATCGCCGGCCACGAACCGGTCGCCTCGCTCGCCGTCGCCGCGCCCGAGGCCGACGCCCGCCAGGCGGTGGAAGCCGTACGGGACGCACTCGTCGGAGCCGTACGGGCCCGGCTCACCGCGCCGCGCCACGCCCCCGACGCACGGCTGCCCGACCCCGGCCCGGTGCCCGGCATGGGCCCCGCCGACCGGCGCGCCGCACGCGGCGGCGCCCCCACCCCCGGCATCGGCGCCGACCTGTCCGGCGGCAGCGCCTCCGGCACCCTCGCCCTGCTCGCGGCCGGCCTGCCCGGCGTCCCCGGCACGATCCTGGGCCACGGCGCGGGCGCGGGCGAACGCCTGCTCGCCGTCACCTTCAACGACCTGGCCGCGCCCGCCGGCACCGAGGGCCGCGACGAACTCGCCCGCGCCCGCGAGATCGCCGCCAACCCGCGGCTGCGCCACGTGGTCGTCGCGGCCGGCGAGGAGGCGCTGCCGTACACGGGCCTCGACGGGCCGCTCACCGACGAACCCGCGCCCTGCCTGGTGGCCGCCGAACGGCACCGACGACGACTCGCGGGCGGCAGCGCCGACCACTTCACCGGCTTCGGCGCCCGCCAGGTCCTCGACGCCCACCCGGCCCGTCTCGCCGACCTGCTGATGGACCGCCGGCGCCGCTCCCTGGTGCGCCCGGTGACCGCGCTGGCCCGCGCCACCGGTCCCTCGGCGGGCGCCCTGCTGGTACCGCTGACCGTGTACCGGGCGGCGCGGCGGCTCGCCCGTACGCCGTACCGCGCCGGCCTGGAGGCCGCCGCCACGCGCGTGTTGGAGGCCAACCGGGCACCCGATCCGGCCTACGGCCCGCTGGAGGCGTCGCTGTCCGCCCTGGCCTGGTCCCGGCCAGGCCCCGCGGCGCGCTGGCTGACGGGGGAGGCGCTGGCGGAAGTATCGGTTCGCCTCAACCGGGCGGCGACCCTGCCCGCCTCCGTCCAGCGCCCCGGCGAGGCACGCGCGCGTGCCGCCCTCGCCCGCGCCGCCGCCGACCACCGGGTCCTGGAACAGGCGGCGGAGATCCGCGGCCAGCGCCTGCACGCCCCGTTCCTCGACAACCAGGTCGTTCGGGCCTGCCGCGACCTCCCCGAATCGCTGCGGGTCCAGCCCGACGCCCGCGCCACGGTCCTGCGCACCGTCCTCGCGGACACCGGCATCCACGACCTGCCGCCCGGCTGGGGCGCCCCGCACCCGGCCGTCCCGGCCGCCGCCACCCGCGCCGGACTGCGCGCCGCCCTGCCCCACCTGCTCGCTCTCTTCGACGCGCCGCTCCTGGCCGACGCGGGCCTGGTCGAGGCCCGCGTGGTCCGCCGCGCCCTGCGCGCCGCCGCCGACGGCGAACAGGTCCCCCTCGACGGCCTCGCCGACCTCGTCTCCACCGAACTCTGGCTCACCCGCCTCCTGGCCCGCCGCGGCTCCTGCTGGACCGGCACCGCCGCACCCCGGCACCGCGCGGTCCCGGGGCCGTTGGTTCCGGCCGGGCGGTCGCTGCCGGCGTGAGGGCGCGGAGCCGAAACGTCACAGCACGCTCGTTCGAGTGAACGATTCCGTTTTTTCCGCAGTGAGGGCATCTACGCTGAAAGCGTCGCATTGAGCGAAGGAGGTCCGTGATGGCAATGGCGCTGCCAGTACCGGGTGACGAGTTCCCGGGTTACGACGTGGGTGACTACGAGGGTGCGTCCGTCGAGCAGACCTTCGAGCTGTTCAGTGCGGTGGCTCCCAAGGGCTGGCGCGTGGAGCTGACCGAAGGCGAGATCAAGGTGGTACCACCCGCGAACGGCGATCACGAAGAGATCGTCTCGGAAATGAGCGGCCAGGTTCGCGATCAGGACAAAAGGATGGGGCGGTACACCAACGTCGGCCTTTGTCTGCCTGATGGTTCCAAGGTCATTCCTGATCTCGTCATCGCCCCCAAGGGCAGCTACTCCGACCGGGAAGACTGGCACGCTCCTTCCGCCGTCCTGCTTGTCGCGGAGATCACCTCCACGTCGACCGCCGGTCGCGACCGTGTCCAGAAGCTCCGTGGCTACGCCCGGGCCGGTATTCCGGTGTACCTGGTCGTCGATCGCGACGCGGGCGAGATCACCGTCCACTCCCGCCCCCAGGACGACCACTACACGCGCCGGACCGTCCACGACCTGGGGGCAGTGGTTCCCCTTCCTGATCCCCTCGGCTTCGTGTTCGACACCTCGGAGTTCTGAGCCCGCAAGCCCCCCAAGCGCCCCTCTCCGGGCAAACCCCGAGGCGTACGGCACTCCCGCCCGCGACAATGGGCGGGTGCGGTATCTCATCCTCGGCGCCACCGACGCGCTCGACTCCACCGGCGCCTCCCTCCCCCTGGGCGGCGCACGGCTGCGCGCGCTGCTCGCCGCGCTCGCGCTGCGCGGCGGCCGGAGCGCGACCGTCGCCGAGCTGGTCGACGACGTGTACGCGGACGAGCCGCCGCAGGACGCGCCGGCCGCGCTGCAGGCCCTGGTCGGGCGGTTGCGGCGGGTGCTGGGCAGGGACGCCGTCGCGTCGGGGCCGGGCGGCTACCGGCTCGTGGCGGCGCCCGAGGACATCGACCTGTACGTGTTCGAGCGCCGGTTCCGCGATGCGGGCACCCGGCTCGACGCGGGCGACCCCGAGACCGCCGCCGCGCTGCTGCGGACCGCCCTCGGCCTGTTCCGCGGGCCCGCGCTCGCCGATCTGCCCGAGCCCGCGGGCGTACGTCCCGAGGCACAGCGGCTCGCCGCGCTCCGCCGCCGCGTCGAGGCCGACCTGCGGCGCGGCGCCACCACCGGACTCGTCCCCGAACTGGCCGAACTCACTGGCGCGTACCCGTACGACGAGACCTTCCACGCCCAGCTGATCCGCGCCCTGCGCGCCGAAGGCCGCCCGGCCGACGCCCTCGCCGCGTACGAGAACGCGCGCCGCACCCTCGCCGACGGGCTCGGCGCCGACCCCGGGCCGGAACTGACCGCCCTGCACGCCGAACTACTCGCCGGAACACCGCCCCGGGTGCCACGACCGGCCTCGCCCGCGTCCACGGCCCCGCGCCCCGTACAGGCTCCCACTCACGCTCCCACTCCCGCCCCCGAGCCCGGCAACATCCGGCCGCGGCTGACCTCGTTCGTCGGCCGCGAGCCCGAACTGGCCGCCCTCCAGGCGGACCTGGAGCACGCCCGTCTCGTCACCCTCACCGGCCCCGGCGGCTCCGGGAAGACCCGGCTCGCCGAGGAGGCCGCCCGCCAGGCCGCCGGACCCGCCGCCTGGATCGCCGAACTCGCTCCGCTCGACGACCCCGACGCCGTCCCCGGCGCGGTGCTCTCCGCGCTCGGCCTGCGCGAGACCAACCTGATCACCACCCGCGACGGCGTCCCGCTCCAGGACGACCCCACGGCCCGTCTCGTCGACCACCTGGCCGACCGTCCACTGCTGCTCGTCCTCGACAACTGCGAGCATGTCGTCGACGCCGCCGCGGCCCTCGCCGAGACCCTGCTCGCCCGCTGCCCCGGCCTGCGGATCCTCGCCACCAGCCGGGAGCCCCTCGGCGTCCCCGGCGAGACCGTCCGCCCCGTCGAACCCCTCCCGCCCGCCCCCGCCCACCGGCTCTTCGCCGAACGCGCCCGCGCCGTCCGCCCCGGCTTCCGGGCCGGCTCCCCGGCCGAAGGCGCCGACGAGACCAGGGACGCGGGCGGCCCCCACCCCATGGCCCCCACCAGCGATGACGACCTCGCCGTCGCGGAGATCTGCCGCCGTCTCGACGGTCTGCCCCTCGCCATCGAACTCGCCGCCGCCCGGCTGCGGCTCCTCACCCCGCGCCAGATCGCCGACCGCCTCGACGACCGTTTCCTTCTCCTCACCTCCGGTTCCCGCACCGTCCTGCCCCGCCAGCAGACCCTGCGCGCCGTCGTCGACTGGTCCTGGGACCTGCTCGAACCGGCCGAGCGCGATCTGCTGCGCCAGGTGTCCGTGTTCGCCGGCGGCTGGGACCTCGCCGCCGCCGAGGCCCTGAACCAGGCCGCCCCCGGGACCACCAGGACGCCCGGCACCGCCGACACCCTCGGCGCCCTCGTCGACAAGTCCCTCGTCGTCGCCACGCCCACCGACGACGGCGAGATGCGCTACCGCCTCCTGGAGACCATCCACGAGTACGCCGTCGGACGCGCCGCCGAGACCCCCGCCCTGCTCGCCGCCGCCGAAGCCGCCCACACCGCCCACTTCACGGCCCTCGCCGAACAGGCCGAGCCCCTGCTGCGCTCCCACGCGCAACTGCCCTGGATCGCCCGTCTCGAACGCGATCTCGACAACATCCGGGCCGCTCTCCACCGCACCGTGGTCACCGCGCCCGACGAGCCCACCGCCCACCGGCTCGTCTTCGCCATGGGCTGGTTCTGGTGGCTGCGCAACTACCGCCCCGAGGCCCTTGCCTGGGTCGAGCGAATCCTCCTGCTCGGCGACGACCCGGGCGATCCGGCCGACCCGCGCCACTGGCCCCGCATGCACCTGCACATGCTCTCCTTCTTCCTCGCCATGGAGAGCCAGAACATCAGCGCCCTCAGTTCCTTCCGCGACGAGGCGGCGGGCATGGCGCTTGTGGCCCGGGTCCGTACGGCGTTCGCCCGGGATCCAGGCCCCCAGTCCGCCCGATTCCCCGGCCTGCTGTGGCCGTTCACGGCCTACCTCGCCGACGAGCCCGCCGACATCCGGCCGCTGCTCGACGGCGCCATCGCCAACTGCCGTGTCCACGGCGGCGACTGGGAGATCGGCGCCGTCCTGATGTTCCGTACGCACCTGGTCATCGACCGGCCCGGGGACCGGCCCGGCGTCGAGCAGGACCTCGCCGAACTGCGGGTGATCTCCCGCCGGGTCGGCGACCGCTGGATGCGGGCCCAGGTCGCGGGCGTCGCGGCCGAGGCGCTGCTGATGCGCGGCCGGTACGAGGAGGCCCGCGGGGAGTACGAGGAGGCGCTGGCGCTCGCCCGTGAGGTCGGCGCGTACGCCGAGGGCCCGTTCCTGATGGCCCGGCTCGCCGAGCTGCACTTCCGGTCCGGTGACACGGAGGCCGCCCTGCGGGGCCTCGCGCAGGCGGAGGCCGAGGCCCAGCGCTGCAGGGTCAGGGACCTGGAGGCCTATGCCGGATATCTGAAGGCCGCGATCGCCCTCCACGACGGGGACTGGCCCGCCGCCCGCCGCCACGTCGAGACCTCCGGGGCCTACACCGACGCGGGCCCGCTGCCGCCGCACGTCGCCGCCTTCGTCACCGGCCTCACCGCCCGCGTCGAAGCCCACGAGGGGGGCGGTGACGTGGCCGTCGGCCGGTCCGCCGAGGCCCTGCGGATCGCCCGGGACGGCCAGTGCGCCCTGCCCATCACGATCGGCATGGCCGAGGGACTGGCCACCACACTCGTCCTCGGCGGCCGGGCCGCCGACGCCGTGACCGTCCTCGCCGCCGCCGACACCTGGCGGGCCGACATACCCCGCTCCGTACCGGAGCGGCGCGAGGTCGAGGACGTCGCCGGCCGGGCCCGTGCCGCGCTGGACCCGGCGGCCTACGAGGAGGCGTGGGCGGCGGGCCGGAGCCTCACCGTCGACGCGGTGCTGGCCCTCGCGGAGTCTTACGGCGCCTGAGCCGGCACCGGTCCCGCCGCCGGTCCGTCACGCGCAACTGATCCGGGAGGCCGCCCAGTCGGCGACCACCGCCCGGCCGAACTTCGTGTGCGGCTCCACCACGAGCTGGAGGGTGCGGCGACCGCCGATCCCGACGCGCACCGGCACCGGCGAGTCCCCCGGGCGGACCACCGCCGAGCGCCACAGCCGCTGCCCGTCGGCGTACACGGCGAAGCGGACCCCGGCGACCTGCTTCAGCGGGGCGGTCAGGTCGTCGATGCCGGCGAGCGCGTCGTACCGGGTGCACTGCCGGTTGAGGTCGATGTGCAGCGACGACGAGGCGTGCACGCTCACCCCGCTGTAGCGGACGTCGTTGATCGACAGATCGGAGCGCCGCCACATCCAGCTGCTCCGCGCGAGGTCGACCTCCGGCTTGGTGCCGTCGCCCGAGACGTACTCCAGCTGGTTCAGCGGGAACACGGCCGGGGGAGCGGGCGGTGTGGTCGGCGGAGTCGGCTTCGACGGCGTGGGCGTGGGCGTAGGAATGGGAGTGGGTTGCGGCGTGGAGGTCGGCCGCGGGCTGGGCTTCGCGCTCGGCGTGGGCGTGGGCGCGGGCTTCGCACTGGGCTTGGCGGACGGAGTGGGGGCCGGTGCCGACGGACGCGCGGCCGGGGCGACAGGCGAGGAGGGCTGGGCGCTCGGCGCCGGCGGAGCGGGGGTCGGCTTCGGTGCCGGCTTCGCGGCGGGCGGGGCCGAGTCCACCGGGGCGGCGACCGTCGGCTCCGGCGCGGGCTGGGCGACCGGCTGGGGCTCGGAGCCCGTGAGTGCCCAGACGAGCCCGGCGGTCGCGGCGACCGCGGCCACCGCCGCGATGCCCGCCTTCGCGGGGATGCCCAGACCCTCGGCCACGGCGGCGGACGAGGCGCCGCCGGAGGAGGCCCCCGCACCCGCGCTCGCCCCCGCGCCCGTGGCGGCCGCCGCCGCACCGGCCGCGCCCGCCCCGGCCACGCCGCCCGCGACGACACCGGCCGCCTTGAGCACGTACCCGGCGGCGAACCAGCCGATGACCGCGACCGGCAGCAACGCGGGGATCCCGGCGTTCACATGGGCCAGTTCACCGGCGGCCAGCCGGCACTTGACGCACTCGTCGAGATGCTTGCGCAGGCCGCGTTCGGCCCGCATCCGCAGACCCCCGCGCGCGTACGCGCCGAGCCGGTCGGCATAGCGGGCGCAGTCGCCGCCGGCCGTGAGGGACTGGCTGACATGCGCCTGGAGGTACGCCTGCTTCAGCCCTTCACGGGCCCGCCCGGCGAGTACGGCGGTGGCGTTCGCGCTCAGCCCGAACAGCGGCGCGACCTCGCTCGGCGACTCCTCCTCGACCGTGGTGTGCCACAGCACGGCCTGCCAGCGTTCCGGCAGCGACCGGAACGCCTGGAGGGCGAGGGACTGTTCGGCGTCGTGCATGGCGCGGACGTCGGCGCCCAGGTCGAGGGTGGCCGTGTCGGCCACCTCCGACGCGCGGGCGGCGTCCTCGACGAACACGGCGAAGTCCTCGACCAGCTGCTCGCGCTTACGGGTCCGGGTCCAGGACGCGGCGACCCGGCGGACCGAGGTCAGCAGGTAGGCGCGGACGGCCTGTTCGGGCCCGGCGCCGCGGCGGACGGCCTGGAGGGTGCCGGCGAAGACCTCGGCCGTCAGATCGTCGGCGGTGTCCGCGTCCCGGCAGCAGGTACGGGCGTAACGGCGGACGGCCTCGGAGTGGCGGCGGAACAGCTCCCCGTACGCGCTGTCGTCGCCCTCCCGCATGCGCCGGATCAGCTCGGAGTCGGACGGCGGGAGATCGAGCGGAGGCGGCAGGACGGAACCGGTCCCGGCCCCCGTCTCGTCGCGCTCGCGCTGGTGCGGGACGATCGGCCCGTCGGGTCCGGCGGCGGCCGCGCCGAGCCCCGGGGCCCCGGCCGGACGGCCCTGACTCGGTACGTGCCCGGTGGCCGCGGTCGCCGCGCCGTCCATGGCGCCGGCGGTGCCCAGGGTGTCGTCCCGACTGTCACCGCTCATCGCCGAAGCCCCCGTTTGCACGCCCGACCCAACCCGGCCAAGCCTGCCACAGAGCCCGGGCACGCCGAAGTCCCCCGTCGAGTTACCACTCGTCCGGGGCGACTTCAGGCCTTCAGGCGTGACGCTTCGTCCGTCCGTGCCATGCCTGCCCATGCCGTGCCGGTTCGCGCCCTGCCCGCCGTCCCGCACCACCCGCAAGCGCGTGCACAAGCGGGAACGCACGGGTGAGCACAGTCAGCGACGCGGGTGGAACCCCGCCGTACGGGTGACCGCTACCGCGAGCGCAGGCCCTCCAGAAGGATGTCCAGAAGCCGGGCCGACGCCGCCGCCTGCTGCGCGGCGTCCGGCAGCGCCGGCGCCGCGGTGGCGATCACCAGCAGGACGTCGGCCACGGTGACGTCCGTCCGCAGCTCGCCCGCCTCCCGCGCGCGCTCCACCAGCCGGCCCACGACCTCGAGCAGCTCCGCGGCCCCCGCGTCGAACTGCTCGGCCGGCGGCACCGCGCGCGGCGCGACCAGGCGCTGCTCGGCCTCCGCGTACCCCTCCGACGCCGTCCCGTTCAGGCCGGCCGCCCGCTGCTGCGGCACCCGCGCCCCGTCCTCGGGCAGCGCCGTGTCGTCCACGCCGACCCGCAGCACCTGCGGCGGCAGCAGCCGTCCGGCGCCCGAGGCGACCGATGTCCGCAGGAACCGGGACAGCGCCGACCACGGCTCGTCCTCCTGGCCGAGAGCGGCCCGCGCCTGCTCGGTGAGCCGCGCCGTCTCCTCCTCGGCTATCCGCCGGACCAGCACGTCCTTGCTGGGGAAGCGGCGGTAGACGGTACCGACGCCGACCCGGGCGCGGCGTGCCACGTCCTCCATCGGAGCCCCGTACCCCAGCTCCCCGAACACCTCGCGCGCGGCGCGCAGCACGTGCTCCAGATTGCGCTGGGCGTCCACCCGCAGCGGCGCGGATCGCGCGCCCTGCACCGGCTGCTGCGCCGTACGGACCTGCCCGTACGAATCCTGAATCTGCATAAGCGTTCCCCCGCTCATGATGTCTCCCCCCGGAGACTCCCCGCCCTGACATCCGGGGCCCGGTCCTGCCCGCGCTCGCGGTCCGCGCGCGGCGATCCGACACCCCGACGAGGTACGAACATAGTTGAGTCGGGGTCAATTCAGAAGGGGCAGTTCCGTACGGTGCGCCCCCCGATCGGAGCAAGGACCGGGACACTCCCGATTCCGCTTTTGGAGCCCACCCGCCATACCCGCTCTGACCTGCGAACTTCCTGTCGTGTCACGGTTGTTCGGCCGCTCGCGGGACCCGATCCCTCCAGTCACACAATTTGCCGGGCCTGTGGACAAACCCCAAACGGCGTTGCCTCATGGGACGGTGACCGAACCTGTGCGCGTTCTCGTTGTCGGCGGTGGCTACGTCGGGATGTACACCGCGCTGCGCCTTCAGCGGCGGCTCAAGACGGAGCTGCGCGACGGCCGCGCCGAGATCACGGTGGTCACGCCGGATCCGTACATGACGTACCAGCCCTTCCTGCCCGAGGCGGCCGCCGGATCGATCTCCCCGCGCCATGTCGTGGTCCCGCTCCGCCGCGTCCTCGGCCACTGCCGGATCATCGTCGGCGAGGTCCACGCCATCGACCACGCCGCGCGCGTCGCGACCCTCTCCACCCTCGCCACCGAGGAGACCGGCGCCGCGCCCACCCGGCTCCGGTACGACGAACTCGTCCTCGCCCCCGGTTCCGTCTCCCGCGCCCTGCCGATCCCCGGCCTCGCCGACCACGGCATCGGCTTCAAGACGGTCGAGGAGGCCATCGCGCTGCGCAACCACGTCATCGAGCAGATGGACATCGCCTCCTCCACCCGCGACCCGGCGCTGCGCGCCGCCGCCCTCACCTTCGTCTTCGTCGGCGGTGGCTACGCGGGCGTGGAGGCCCTCGCCGAGCTCGAGGACATGGCCCGCTACGCCGCGCGGTACTACCACAACGTCCGGCCCGAGGACCTGCGCTGGATCCTCGTCGAGGCGAGCGAGCGGATCCTGCCCGAGGTCGGCGAGGAGCTGGGCCGCTACGCCGTCCGGGAGCTGCGCGGCCGCAACATCGACGTCCGGCTGGGCACCCGGCTCGTCTCGTGCGCGAACCGCGTCGCCGTCCTCGACGACGGCACCCGGCGGCCCACCCGTACCGTCGTATGGACCGCCGGCGTCAAGCCCGCGCCGCTCGTCGCCGCCACCGACCTGCCCCGTACCGAACGCGGCCGGCTGCGCTGCACCACCCAGCTGCGGATCGCCGGCACCGACCATGCATGGGCGGCCGGTGACGCCGCGGCCGTCCCCGACCTCACCGCCGCGCGGGCCGGACGGGTGAAAGACGGGTCGTCGGAGGGCGAGCCGGCGGGCGAGGCCGGCGCACGGCTTCCGGACTGCGCCCCCAACGCGCAGCACGCCGTACGCCAGGCCCGGCTGCTCGCCGACAACCTGATCGCTGCCCTGCGCGGCGCGCCCCTCGCGGACTACGCGCACGCGAACGCGGGCTCCGTCGCGTCCCTCGGCCTCCATAAAGGCGTCGCCCATGTCTACGGCCGCAAACTCAAGGGCTTTCCGGCGTGGCTGATGCACCGCACCTACCACCTCAGCCGGGTGCCGACCGTCAACCGCAAGGCCCGCGTGCTCGCCGAATGGACCCTGTCCGGCCTGTTCAAACGCGAGATCGTCTCGCTCGGCTCGCTGGAGCATCCGCGCGCCGAGTTCGAGCTCGCCGCCGCGCCCCCGCCTCCGCCGAAGCCCGACCATCCCACCGGTGAGGGCGGCCCTGACAACGGCCCCGGCGACGGGTCCGAGGGCCGCTCCGACGGCCGGTTCGACGACGGGCCCGCGAACTGACATCACTGTCAGTGCGCTCGTCCACACTGGACGTGTGACCATAGGTGGGCCTACACCTGCACAGAGTGACTCCGCACGGCAACGACACCACGAGGCATACAGATCCGTGAACTTCACCCGTTGGAGCGCCCGGCTCCCGCGTACGCAGCGTCGCACGGCGGCCCGCGGGCCCGAGGGCTCCGTGCCCGCGGCCCGTGGTGAGCGCGGGCCTCGGCCGGACCGTCTCGAAGCCGAGTCCGACCGGCCCGCCCGGTCGGCCCAGCCCACCGAGACCGCCGAGACCGCCGAGACCGGCACGACCACCGGGGCCCCCACCCCGGAGGACTTCACCGTGCGGGAGATCGTCGGCCGCCTCCCCGGCCTGGTCGCGCTCGTGTACGGCCCCGAGCACCGCATCGCGTACGTCAATGAGGCATATGCCGGCGCTTTCGGCCCCCGCCCGGCGGGCGCCACCGTCGCCGACGCGTGCCCCGAGGCCTCGGAACTCGGTCTGCTGCCCCTCCTCGACCAGGTCCTGCGCAGCGGCAACTCCCGCACCGTGAAGTCCCGCCGCACCCGGAGCGGCGGCTCGTACACCGTCACCTGTCTGCCCGTGGACAGCCCCCGGCTGCCCGACGGCGGAGTCCTCATCCACGCGGCCGACGTCACCGACCACGCCGAGGCCGCCGAGCGGCTGCGCGCCAGCGAGCGCCGCCACCGCGAGACCGCCGTCACCCTCCAGCGCTCCCTGCTCCCGCAGGAGCTGGAGCAGCCCGACGACCTGCGCATCGCCGCGACCTACCAGCCCGGCGTCGCCGACGCCGCGGTCGGCGGCGACTGGTACGACGTCATCACCCTCGGCGCCGGCCGCACCGCCCTCGTCATCGGCGACGTCATGGGCCGCGGGGTGCGTGCCGCCGCCGTCATGGGCCAGCTCCGCACCGCCGTCCGCGCGTACGCCCGCCTCGACCTGCCCCCGCACGAGGTGCTCCAGCTGCTCGACGGCCTCGCCGCCGAGATCGACGCCAGCCAGATCGCCACCTGCGTCTACGCGGTCCACGACCCGAACGAGGGCCGGCTCGTGTACGCCTCCGCCGGCCACCTTCCGATGCTCGTACGGGACGAGGACGGCAGCGTCCGCCGTGCCGAGGACCCCACCGGGCCGCCGCTCGGCACCGGCGGCTGGCAGCACAGCTCCGCCACCATCGACCTGCCGCCCGGTTCCACCGCCGTCCTCTATACAGATGGCCTGGTGGAACGCCGTCGAGAGGACATCGACGAGGGCGTCAGCGCCCTGGAGCGCGCGCTCGCCGGGGCCACCGGCAGCCCCCAGGTCGTCTGCGACCGGCTGCTGCGTGCCCTCGGCGTCACCGCCGACCACGACGACGACGTCGCCGTTCTCGTCGTCCAGCACCCGGCCCGCGACGGAGCCGACGCCGAGCTGTTCCACAACGCCGCCCTGGAGCTGCTCGGCGGCATCGAGGCCGCGCCCCGCGCGCGTGCCTTCGCGTCCGGGGTCCTCGCCAGCTGGCGCTTCCCGGTGGAGCTGTGCGACCTCGGCGTCCTGGCCACCAGTGAGCTGGTCGCCAATTCGCTCCAGCACGGCACCCCGCCCATGCGCCTGCGGCTGCGCCGTACCGACCGCCGGCTGATCATCGAGGTGACGGACGGCGACGACCACCTGCCGCGCCGCCGCCGCGCGGAGACGGAGGACGAGGCGGGCCGCGGGATCTCGATCATCGCGACGATCGCCTCGTCCTGGGGCAGCCGTCGCACCCCGGGCGGTGGCAAGGCGGTGTGGTGCGAGTTCGCCCTGCCCACGAACCGGCCCGCCGCGTAACGGCGCCGGGCGAGCCCGACCCGTACATATGCCCGTACATATGACTGAGGGGCCCCGGAAGGCCCCTCAGTCATCTGCGTGATTGAAATCGATCGCCTGCGATCAGGCTGCGGCGGTCTCGCGCCGCTCGGGCTCGTGCCGCGCCACTATCACCGACGGCTTGGTGACGAGCGACGGCTGGTTCTGCTCCGGCGTGAGCCGCTTGCCGAGCCGCAGGGCCAGCACGGTGATGCCGAGCGAGAACAGCACGAACGTCACGATGTACGGACCGTGCAGCGAGGCACCCATGGGCCCGCCGACCGCCGGGCCGACCGCCAGCGCGAGCTGCTTCACCAGGGCGAAGGCCGAGTTGTACGTACCGACCATCGACTCCGGCGCCAGGTCCGCCACCAGCGGGGCGACCGTCGGCGACAGCATGGCCTCACCGAGACCGAACAGCGCGTACGTGGAGATGAACGCCGCCGTCGCCATCGCCTGGCTGCCGTGCCCGAGGCCCGCGTACCCGGCGATCAGCCACGCCACGGTCCAGATCAGACCGACGGCCGCGATCATCCGCGTCCGCTTGCGGCGCTCGACGAACTTCAGGACCAGGAACTGCGCGGCCACGATCATTGCCGTGTTGGCGGCCAGGGCGACGCCCAGCGTGGACGGCGCGATGCCGGCGGCCTCGGTGCCGTACGCGGCGAGGCCCGACTCGAACTGCCCGTAGCAGGCGAAGAACAGCACGAAGCCCAGGACGCACAGCTGCACCATGGCCTTGTGGCCGAGCAGCGCCCGCACCCCGCCGCCCCGACCGCCGGCCGGCCGGGCACCCGGGAGGGTCGCCGTGTCCGGCATCTTCACGGTCAGCACGATCGCCGCGAGGACGAGGAACATCACCGCTTCGATCGAGAACAGCAGCAGGAAGCTGTCCGGACGGCTCGTGTCGACGAGCTGGCCGCCGATCAGACCACCGACGCCGAGGCCGAGGTTCTGCAGGAAGAACTGTGTGGCGAAGGAGCGGGTGCGGGTGACCGGCGTCGAGCACCACACGATCATCGTGGCGAGCGCCGGCTGCATCACCGCGGTCCCGGCGCCGAGCAGCGCCGCCGACCCGATGGCCGCGGGCACGGTGGCCGCCAGACCGAGGCCGAACGCGCCGGCCGCGGCGAGCAGCGACGCCACGAGCAGCACGGGCACCGGCCCGCGCCGGTCGATGGCCCGGCCGCTGAAGGGGAGCACCATGAGCGCGGCCATGGCGAAGACGGCAAGGACGACACCCGCGGTGGTCGCGCCCAGATCACGCACCTGAGCGACGTACACATAGAGGTACGGCACGGTGAAGCCGAGTCCGAACGCGCTCAGCGCGCTGCCTGCCTGAATCCGGCGCATCGCCGCGCCCATCGCCTTGGTCACACTCACCCACTTCAGTCGCGGGTTCAGATCTGTAGGCCTGAACCCTGAAGACTTCAATACTAAAATTAGATCCTTAACAATACACGCCGAAGGACTTCAATGCCAACGAGCCCCGTGGGATACTCGGCCGCATGTCCGACACCCCCGAGCCCTCCGGCCCCCAGGGCCCGCAGGAGCCGAGCCTCGACGAGCAGATCGCCGCGTATCAGCGCGAGTTCCGCGACCTCGACCCCCAGGTCGAGAAGGTGGTCTCCGCGCTGGGGCGGCTGAACCGGCGGATGAACGTGGCGTACGGCCGCCAGGTCGCCGACCTCGGCATCAGCAACGCCGAGTGGGAGGTCCTCAAGACGCTGGTCCTCTCCGGTGCCCCGTACCGGCTGGGTCCCGGCGAGCTGGCCAAGCGCCTCGGACTGACCCCGGCCGCGATGACCCACCGCATCGACCGCATGGCGGGCGAGGGCCTGGTCACCCGCGACCGTGACGAGAACAACCGCGTGCGTGTGATCGTCGAGCTCACGGACGAGGGTCGCCAGAAGTGGCTGGAGGCCATGCGCATGGCGACGGACTTCGAGCAGGACCTGCTCCAGGACCTGTCGCCCGACGAGCGCGGGGTGCTCGGCGAGATGCTGATCCGCCTGCTGCGCCGGGTGGAGCTGACCCAGCCCGACGCGGGCGGCCGGCTCACCGACCTGGACTGACACGGGCGGACCGCGGAGCCGGCGGCGGGGCCTTCAGGAGGGGCTCCGCGGGCCGTCCGGGGCCTGCCGGGTGAGCCTTGACACGATCTTCATGGATGCGTAAGATTCTCCGAGTTGCCACGGAGCCGGTACGGTCCCCGGCAACCATCCCGCCGCCTTGAGCGGCACCTCAACTCCGCACGATCTCCCCACCGGGACGAATTTCGGCATGCCGGAATTCATTTCGAAAGACTCGATTATGGGTCGCCGGGGAAATCCGCTAGAGTTCAGGACGTCGGAACGGCCCAACAGCCGTGAAGACAAACCCCGCTGACCGGGAATCAGGCGCCGAAAGGATCTGATAGAGTCGGAAAGCGCCGAAAGGGCCTGGAAGCGAAAGCCGAAAGGAACGGAAAGCGCCGAGTGAATCGGATCGAAAAGATCTGATAAGCTCGAAAAGCCGGAA
>NZ_JBEYHT010000063.1:0-44973 GCF_040635425.1 Streptomyces laurentii
AGCGGCTCCACGTCGATCTCGCAGATCGCGTACTGCCCGTGCCCGCCCGACTGCTTCACCAGCCGGCCCCGCCCCGCCGAGGCGGCCCCGAAGGGGCCGGCCCTTCGAGGCGTTCACCGTGAGGACGGGAGCGTCAGGACGCCCACCGGTCGAGGGCGGCCAGGAACGCCGGTACGTCGTCCGCGATCCGGCCGGTCGCCGCGAAGCGCCGCGACGGCAGCCCTTCGACGACGCGCCGCAGCGTCTCCTCCGTCTCCCGGACGACCGGCGCGAAGTCGAGCCGCAGCAGCTTCGCCACCGCGCCCAGCGTGCTGCGCGGGCCCGCGCCCAGGACCTGCCCGGCGCGTCCCCCGGAGGACACCGGGGCGTCGCTGTCCCGGTCCACGAAGACCACCAGGTCCAGCGGCAGCGGCCGGGCCGGGGCGGGCCCGGCCCCGGGGCGCACCGGAAACAGGTATTCCCGCCCCCGGTGGTCCGCGGGCAGCTCCGAGGCGTGCCCCACGACCGGCGTCCCGGTGACCCGCTCGATCAGCGCCCGGTCGTCCGGATGCGCCCGGCACTCCCACGCGCCGCTCAGGAACAGCGGGACGACGGCCCGGTCCGCGGTCACGAACACCAGATCCTCCGCGACCACCCGCCAGCCGTGGGCGAACGCGGCCAGACCGAGGGTGGACTTGCCCGACCCGGACGCCCCGGCGAGCAGCACGGTGAACCCGTCGTCACGGGTGACGGCCACGCCGTGGATCAGCGCCATCCCGCCGCTCAGCATCAGAGGGGCGATCAGCGCCATCCGCGCCAGCTTGCGCCGGAACGCCTCATGGCTCGCGGACACCTCCACGAGGGCGCCGGCCGCGCCGGGGGAGGGGGCGGGCGACGCCGTCAGCAGCCCCGCCGTGCCCGAGGCCTCCCGGGCCGGCCAGTGGATCCGCCGGACGTCCCCGCTCTCGCTGTACGCGGCCCAGGGCCCGCCGGACGCGGGCGGCGGCTCGCCGGGCGGCGGGCGGTACGCGTCCACCGCCCGCACCCGCAGCCGGACCGCCCCCGGGCCGGGGAGCGGTCCGGCGCCGCGGGCCAGCGCCCGTGTGAAGACGTCCAGCCCCTCGGCCGGGGCGACCCCGTCCCAGAACGACTCCGCCGTGCCCGGCGGCCTCGCGAACTCCCAGTCCGTGAGCACCCGTTCGGAGACCAGCCGCCCGGAGACGGCCGGGCTCGCGGTGGACGCGCCCGGGGCCGCCGGCCCCGGGCCGATCAGATCACTTGTCACGGTAGGCGGCCTGCCTCGCCATGGTGTGCAGCTCGGCGGCCCAGTCCGGGTCCAGCGCCCCGCGCACCGCGGCCCGCGCGGTCTCGATGCGCTCCGCGACCACCTCCTCCACCCGGTCGCGCACCCCGGTCCTGATGAGCACCTCGTGCAGCCGCTCGGGATCGGCCCTGGAGAGGTCGTCGCCGACCAGCTCCCGGACCTCCGCCTCGTGGCGCAGCGCGATCGACATCAGCAGCGTCATCTTGTGCTGTTTGAAGTCGAGCTGGGCGGGCTTGCCGATCACGTCGGAGCTGCCGAACGCGTCCAGCAGATCGTCCCGGAGCTGGAACGCCTCGCCGAGCGCGAGACCGTACCGCTCGAACGCGGGCCGCAGCTCCTGCGCGCCGGCCAGCTCCGCGCCCATGGCCAGCGGCCGGTAGACCGTGTAGCGGCCGGACTTGAACAGGGCGATCCAGCTGGACAGTTCGGGGTCCGGAACGAACCGGGCGGCGGCCCGTACGTCCAGGAACTGGCCGATCATCAGCTCCGTGCACAGCTCGCCCCAGATCCGCCGGGCGTGCGGCGGGCAGTCGACGAGCAGCCGCTCCGCGTACACCAGCGCGAGATCGCCGGCGAGGACGGCGACACTCTCGCCGTACCGGCGCGGCTCGCCGCGCCAGTCCCGCTCCTCGTGCAGCGTCGAGTGCAGGACGTGGGCGGTCGGCTCGTTGCGGCGCAGCCCCGAGTCGTCCATGACGTCGTCGTGCAGCAGCGCGAAGGTGTGCAGCAGTTCCAGGGCGGCCGCCACGTCGACGACGACCTGTGCCTCCGGGTCGCCGCCGCCGGCGAGATAGCCGGCGACGCAGAAGGCGGGGCGCAGGCGTTTGCCCCCGCTGCCCACCATGCGGCTCACACAGTCGATCAGTTCGGCGGAATCCGCGTTGAGCGCCGCCCAGGAACGGCGCTCTTCGGCGAGGAATTCATGAATACGTCGTTCCACCCGCGCCAAGACGCGGTCGCGTGTTTCACGGGCGGCGACACCAGTGAATTCTTGACTCACTGGGAGGGCAATGGACATGCGGATCTCCTGATGGCGGACAGACCTCGACAGGGTCTTTCTCGCACACCCAAGAGCCCCCGAAAAGAGGCAGGTTGGCGTATAGGCGCTGTCCAGAGGGGTCGGCGGGCCGCGGACTACCGTTTCGCACCGTGAGCAGACGCTGTCTGCGGAGAAACCACTGACCTGTTTGTTCTTGCGGTGTGCCAGGGGTCGCCTGTCGCGCACCTGTAGGTGGATGGCGAGGAATCATGGACCAGTCTCAGTCTTTTGCCGACGGCGCGCATCGGCTTCCGCTGACCGGGGCTCAGGCGGGGGTGTGGTTCGCGCAGGCCGTCGAACCCGACAGTCCGATCTTCCGCGCGGCGGAATACCTGGAGATCCACGGCGCCCTGGACACCGCGCTCTTCGAGCAGGCGCTGCGGCGGATGACCGCCGAGGCGGACGCCCTGCACATCCGGTTCGAGGACACCGACGACGGCCCCCGCCAGGTGATCGGGTCCGAGCCCGCCTGGACCCTGCGGACCGTCGACGTCTCCGGCGAGGCAGACCCCCGCCGCGCCGCCGAGGAGTGGATGGGCCGCGACCTGCGTCGCCGCATCGACCTCACCGGCTCGCCGCTGTTCACGTACGCGCTGTTCAAGGCCGCCGAGGACCGCTGGTTCTGGTATCACGCCTACCACCACATCCTGCTCGACGGCGTCGGCGCCGCTCTGCTGGTCCGCCGCGTCGCCGACGTCTACACCGCGCTCGCCGCCGGCGCCGACGCCGGCCCCACGCCCTTCGGTTCGGTCCGCACCCTCCTCGCCGAGGACGCCGCGTACCGCGCGTCCGGGGACCTCGACGACGACCGGGAGTTCTGGCGCGGCCGGTACGCCGACCAGCCCGAACCGGTCGCCCTCTCCACCCGCCCGCTGAAGCCGTCCGCCGACTTCGTCCGGCGCAGCGCCCACCTGCCCGAGGACGTCCGGCAGGACCTGGTCCGCGCGGCGGAGCGGGCCGGCACCGCCCGCTCCCGCGTCGTCATCGCCGCCACGGTCGCCTACATGCACCGTATGACCGGCCTCACCGACATCGTGCTCGGCCTGCCGGTCACCGCCCGCCCGGGCCCCGCGTCCCGCACCGCGCCCGGCATGGCCGCCAACGTCGTCCCGCTGCGGATCGCCGTCGACGACGCCACGACCGTCGGCGAACTCCTGGAGCGCACCCGGGTCGCGCTGCGCGGTCTCGTCGCCCACCAGCGCTACCGCGGCGAGGAGCTGCGCCGCGACCTCGGCCTGCCCAACGACCACCGCCGCTTCTTCGGCCCGCTGCTCAACGTCGTCCCGTTCGACTACGACCTGCGCTTCGCCGGACTGCCCGCCGACGCGCACAACATGTCGCTGCGGCTCATCGAGGACCTCGCCGTCTCCGTCTACGACCGGGGCGACGGCGGCGCCATCCGCGTCGACTTCGACGCCCACCCGGAGCTGTACGCCTCCGCCGAGCTCGCCGCCCACCAGGACCGCTACCTGCGGTTCGTCGGCCGGATCGCCCGCGCGCTCGACGAGCCCGGGACCCCGCTCGGCCGGATCGGACTGCTCGACGACGAGGAGCGGGACGCGGCGGTCGCCCGCCCCGCCGCGGTCGCGCCCCCCGCCGAAGTCCCCACGCTCGCCGCCTTGTTCGAGCGTCAGGTCCTCGCCTCGCCCGACGCGCCCGCCCTCGCGTTCCAGGACACCGTCCTCGACTACGCCGAGCTGAACCGGCGCGCCAACCGGCTCGCCCGGCTGCTCGCCGCCCGCGGCGTCGGACCGGAGGACCGGGTCGCCCTGCTGCTGCCCCGCTCCGCCGAGTTCGTCGTCGCGATCCTCGCCGTGGTCAAGGCCGGGGCCGCGTACGTCCCCGTGGACCCGGGTTACCCCGAGGCCCGCATCGCGCACATCCTCGGCGACGCGGCCCCCGTCCGCGTACTCGTCGACGCGTCCACCACCGCCGTCGCCGAGGCCGCCGGGCGCACCCCGCTCGCCCTCGACGACCCCGCCGTCGTCGCCGAGCTGGCCACGCTGTCCGGAGCCGACCTCGCGGACACCGACCGCACCGCCCCGCTGACCGCCGCGCACGCCGCGTACGTCATCTACACCTCCGGCTCCACCGGCCGCCCCAAGGGCGTCGTGGTCACCCACGCCGGCCTGCCGGGTCTCGCCGACACGTTCGTCCGGCGGCTGGACGTCCGCCCGGGCAGCAGGGTCCTCCAGTTCGCCTCCATGGGCTTCGACGCGATGGTGCCCGAGCTGTGCATGGGCCTGCTCGCCGGAGCGACCTTCGTCCTCGCCCCCGCCGAGCGGCTGCTGCCCGGCGACCCGCTCGCCGCGTTCGCCCGCGAGGCCGGGATCACCCACGCGATCCTGCCGCCGTCGTCGCTGGCCGTCATGGACCCCGCCACCGACCTGCCCCCGGGCATGACCATCCTCATCGCCGGCGAGGCCGCGGGCGAGGAACTGGTCTCCCGCTGGGCGTCCGGCCGGCTCTTCGTCAACGGCTACGGCCCCACCGAGACCACCGTCTGCGCCACCATGAGCGAGGCCCTCGACGGCTCCCGCACACCCCCCATCGGCGACCCCATCGCCCAGACCCGGGTGTACGTCCTCGACAGCGCCCTGCTGCCCGTGCCGCCCGGTGTCACCGGCGAGCTGTACGTCGCCGGGCCCGGCCTCGCCCGCGGCTACCTGGGCCGCTCCGCGCTCACCGCCGAGCGGTTCGTCGCCCACCCCTTCGGGCTGCCCGGCGAGCGCATGTACCGCACCGGCGACCTCGTACGCCAACTCGCCGACGGATCACTGGAGTTCGTCGGACGCGCCGACGAGCAGGCCAAGATCCGCGGTTACCGCGTCGAGCCCGGTGAGGCCGAGGCCGCGCTGCTGCGCCTGCCCGCCGTGGCCCAGGCCGCCGTGACCGTACGCCGGTCCGCCGACGGAACTCCCGCGCTCGCCGGGTACGTCGTCCCCACGACCCCGGCCGGACTCGACCCGGCCGCCGTCCGCGAGGCGCTCGCCGAGGTCCTGCCCGGTTACCTCGTCCCCGCGACCGTCACCGTCGTCGACGCCATCCCCGTCACGCCCAACGGCAAGGTCGACCACAAGGCCCTGCCCGAGCCGGGCCCGTCCGCCTCCGGTGCGGGCCGGGAGCCCCGTACCCCGCTCGAACACGCCCTCGCCGCCCTGTTCGCCGACGCCCTCGGCCGCGACGCCGTCCTCGCCGACGACGACTTCTTCGCCCTCGGCGGCCACTCCCTCATGGCCGCCCGGCTCGCCCGGCGGATCGCCGCCGAACTCGGCCGGGACTGCGGCGTCGAGGCCCTCTTCGCCGCGCCCACCGTCCGCCGGCTGGCCGGACGCCTCGAAGGCGCGATCGCCGAGCGCCCCGCGCTCACCCCCGTGCCCCGCGACGGCGACCTCGCCCTCTCCTACGCCCAGCAGCGCCTGTGGTTCCTCGACCAGCTCGAAGGACCCGGCGCCGCGTACAACATCCCGCTCGTGCTCACCCTCGACGGCCCGCTCGACCGGTCCGCCCTCGTCACCGCGCTCGGCGACCTCACCGGCCGCCACGAGATCCTGCGCACCGTCTACCGCGAGACCGGCGGCGTCGCCGCCCAGCACATCCTGCCGCCCGGCGACACACCCGCGCTCACCGTCCGCACGGCGAGCGACGACACCCTGGACGCCGAGCTGGCCACCGCCGTCGCCCACCGCTTCGAGCTCGCCGCGGAACCCCCGCTGCGGGCCACCCTGTTCGCCCTCGCCCCCGACCGGCACGTCCTGCTGCTCCTGCTGCACCACATCGCCGCCGACGCCGGCTCCCTCGCCCCGCTGCTCGGCGACCTCACCGACGCCTACACGGCCCGCCGCGCCGGACACACCCCCGCACCGGCCCCGCTCGCCGTCCAGTACGCCGACTACGCGGCCTGGCAGCGACACGCCCTCGGCGACGAGAGCGACACCGACAGCGCCGCCGCCCGTCAGATCGCCTTCTGGAAACGGCAGCTCGACGGCCTGCCCGACCACCTCGACCTGCCCGCCGACCACCCCCGAGGCGCCGGCTCGGCGGCCCCCGCGGACCTGGTCGCCCTCGGCCTCGACGCGGCCGCCCACCGCCGCCTCGCCGAGCTCGCCCGCGCCACCGGCACCAGCACCTTCATGGTCGTCCAGGCGCTCGTCGCCACCCTGCTGACCCGGCACGGAGCCGGGACCGACATCGCCCTCGGCACGCCCGTCACCGGCCGCCCCGAGGACTGCCTGGACGCCCTCGTCGGCTTCTTCACCAACACCCTCGTGCTGCGCACCGACACCTCCGGCGACCCCACCTTCGCCGAACTCCTCGCCCGCGTCCGCACGAGCAACCTGGACGCCTACGCCCACCAGGAGCTGCCCTTCGAGCGGCTGGTCGAGGTGCTCAACCCGGCCCGCTCCACCTCCCACCACCCGCTGTTCCAGGTCATGATCTCCATGGACAGCTCGGAGCGTTCCCTGCCCGCCGTCGACGGGCTCGCGCTCGGCCTGGTCGACGTGCCCACCGGCGCCGCCAAGTTCGACCTGTCGTTCAACGTCCGCGAGCACCGCGCGCCCGGCGGTGCCGAGGCCGGCCTGCTCGTCGCCCTGGAGTTCCGCACCGACCTCTTCGACCGCACCACGGCCGAAGCGTTCCTGGCCCGCTTCGCCCGGCTCGCCGACGCCGCCACGGCCGCCCCCGGCACCCGTATCGGCAGCGCCCCGCTCCTGTCGGACGAGGAGATCCACCGGCTCCTCGTCGAATGGAACGACACCGCCGCGCCGGAGACCATGACCGACGTCGTGGGCCGTGTCCGCGCCGTCGCCGCCGAGCGCCCCGAGGCCGTCGCCGTCACCGACGACCACGGTGACGTCACGTACGCCGCACTCATGGACCGGGTCGACCGGCTCGCCGCCCGGCTGCGCGCCCGCGGCGCCCGCGAGGACACCGTCGTCGCCGTCCTCGCCGACCGGGGCGCCGCCGCGATCACCGCCTTCCTCGGCATCCAGGCCGCGTCCGCCGCCTACCTCCCGCTGGACACCCGCGCCCCGCACGAGCGGAACGCCTCCCTGCTCGCCGACGCCTCCGCCGCCTGGCTGCTCACCGGGCCCGGCCACGAGGAGACCGCCGCCGTCGTCGTCGACGGAACCGGCACGCGGGTTCTGGCCGTCGACGAACCGAACGGCCCCGCCCCGGCCGCCGACATCACCGTCCCGCCCGGCGACCGGCTCGCGTACGTCATCTTCACCTCCGGCTCCACCGGCCGCCCCAAGGGCGCGATGGTGCACCACCGGGGCATGAACAACCACCTGCTCGCCAAGGTCGACGACCTCGTCCTCACCGGCGCCGACACCGTCGTCCAGAACGCGCCCCTCACCTTCGACGTCTCCGTCTGGCAGATGATCGCCCCGCTGCTCACCGGCGGCCGCGTCCTCGCCGTGAACCAGCTCCTCGCCGCCGACCCGCTGGGCCTGTTCCGGCTCGTCGCCCACGACGAGGTCACCGTCCTGGAAGTCGTCCCCTCCCTGCTGCGCGCCGCCCTGGACATCTGGGACGAGGGCGCCGAGGTCCCCGCCCTGCCCACCCTGCGCCGGCTCGTCGTCACCGGCGAGGAACTCCCCGCCGACCTGTGCCGCCGCTGGTTCGCCCGCTTCCCCGGCATCCCGATGATGAACGCGTACGGGCCCACCGAGTGCTCCGACGACGTCACCCACGCCGTCCTCACCCCCGACACCCTCGACGAGCGGCGGATCACCGCCCCCATCGGCCATGCCGTGCGCAACACCACCCTTTACGTCCTCGGCGACGAGCGGCAGCTCGTCCCGCCCGGCACCCCCGGCGACCTGTACGTGGCCGGCGTCGGCGTCGGCCTCGGCTACCTCGGCGACCCCGAGCGCACCGCCGCCGCGTTCGTCCCCGACCCGTTCGCCGACGACGGCAGCCTCATGTACCGCACCGGCGACCTCGTCCGCCACCGCCCCGACGGGCAGCTGGAGTTCATCGGCCGACGCGACGCCCAGGTCAAGATCCGCGGCCAGCGCATCGAACTCGGCGAGGTCGAGGCCCATCTGCGGGCCCTGCCCGGCGTCACCGACGCCGCCGCCGCGGTCGTCCCCGGCCCCGGCGGACACCGCCACCTCGTCGGCTACGTCGTCGGCGCCGCCGACGTCCGCGGCCCGCGCGAGGCCCTCGCCGCCACGCTGCCCGAACACCTCGTCCCCGCCGTCCTCGTCGCCCTGCCCGCGATGCCGCTCACCCCGAACGGCAAGACCGACCGCAAGGCCCTGCCCGCCCCCGACTTCACCACGGTCGAACGCCGCGCCCCGCGTACCCCACAGGAGGAAATCCTGTGCGGCGTCTTCGCCGACATGCTCGGCCTCGACCGGGTCGGCGTCGACGACGACTTCTTCGCCCTCGGCGGCCACTCCCTCCTCGCCACCCGGCTCGTCGCCCGGATCCGCACCGCCCTGGACACGGACCTGGAGGTCGCCGCGCTCTTCGAGACGCCGACCGTCGCCGGCCTCGCCGCCCGGCTCGCCGACGCGGGACCCGCCCGCGGCGCCCTCGTACGCCGCGAACGCCCCGACCTGCTGCCGCTGTCGTACGCCCAGCGGGGCCTGTGGTTCCTCAACCGGATGGACCCGGCCGACGGCACCTACAACATCCCCCTGGTGCTGCGGCTCTCCGGCCCGCTCGACCACGACGCCCTGCGCCGCGCCCTCGCCGACGTCGCCGCCCGGCACGAGAGCCTGCGCACCGTCTTCCCCGAGACCGACGGCGTCCCCCACCAGCTCGTCCTCGCGCCCGAGCAGGCCCGTCCCGTCCTCGACGTCGTCACCGCCGCCGGACCCGACGCCGACGCCCTCGTCGCCGAAGCGGTCGGCCGCGGCTTCGACATCACCCGCGAGGCCCCGCTCCGCGCCCGGCTCGTCGCCATCGGCCCCGAGACACACGTCCTCGTCGTCGTCGTCCACCACATCGCCGGTGACGGCTGGTCCACCGCGCCGCTCGCCCGCGACCTCAGCCTCGCCTACGCCGCCGCCCTCGAAGGCCGCAACCCCGACTGGACCCCGCTGCCCGTCCAGTACGCCGACCACACCCTGTGGCAGCGCGACCGGCTCGGCGAGGAGAGCGACCCGGACAGCGTCGTCTTCGCCCAGATCGCCTACTGGAAGGACGCCCTCGCCGGCCTCCCCGAGGAGCTCGCGCTCCCCACCGACCGGCCCCGGCCCGCGCTGCCCAGCCACCGCGGCGGCCTCGTGCCCTTCCACCTCGGCCCCGAGACCCACCGCGCGCTGCTGGGCCTCGCCCGCACCCACGGCGTCACCCCGTTCATGGTGCTGCACGCCGCGCTCGCCGCCCTCCTCACCCGCCTCGGCGCCGGCACCGACATCCCGATCGGCGGCTCGGTCGTCGGCCGGGGCGACGAGGCCCTCGACGACGTGGTCGGCTTCTTCGTCAACTCCCTGGTACTGCGCACCGACACCTCCGGCGACCCCACCTTCGCCGAACTCCTGGAGCGCACCCGCGCCGCGGACATCGCCGCCTTCGCCCACCAGGACCTGCCGTTCGAACGGCTCGTGGAGGCGGTCAACCCGCGCCGCTCGCTCAACCGCCACCCGCTGTTCCAGATCAAGCTCGTCCTGCAGAACCTGGACCGCGCCGAGGTCGACTTCCCCGGCCTGCGCGCCGACATTGCCCGGATCGACCCCGACATGGCCAAGTTCGACCTGCTCTTCTCCGTCGCCGAACGCTACGACGAGCACGGCGAACCGCAGGGTGTCGAGGCCGCCGCCGGCTACTCCGCCGACCTGTTCGACCGGCCCACCGTCGAGGCGCTCGCCGGCCGGTTCGTCCGGCTCCTCGAATCCGCCCTGCACGACCCGCACCGGCCGCTCACCCGGCTCGCCGTCATGGACGGCAGCGAGCGGCACGACCTGCTCGTCACCCGTAACGCCACCGGCCAGGACACCCCCGACGCCACCGTCCCGCAGCTCTTCGAGGCCCAGGCCGCCCGCACCCCGGACGCCCCCGCCGTCGTCTGCGGCGCCGAACGGCTCAGCTACGCCGGGCTCGACGCCCGCGCCAACCGGCTCGCCCACCTGCTCCTGGAGCACGGCGCCGGCCAGGACACCCTGGTCGCCCTCGCCCTGCCCCGCTCGGCCACCGCCGTCGCGGCGATGCTCGCCGTCGGCAAGGCCGGCGCCGCCTACCTGCCGCTCGACCCCGAGCACCCCGGCGAGCGCGTCACCCGGCTCCTCGCGGACGCCCGGCCCGCCCTCCTGCTCACCACGACCGCCACCCTGGACGCCGCTCCGCACCTGGCCGGCGCCGGTGCCCGCGTCCTCGTCCTGGACGCCCCCGACACCGCCGGCGCGCTCGCCCGCGCCCGCGCCGACGCCCCGGCCGCGTCCGACCGGACCGCGCCCGTCACCCCCCTCGACGCCGCGTACGTCGTCTACACCTCCGGCTCCACCGGCGCGCCCAAGGGCGTCGTCGTCGAGCAACGGGCCCTGGTGGACTACGTGGTGCGCTGCGCCGCCGAGTACCCCGGCCTGAGCGGACGCACCCTGCTGCACTCGCCGCTCTCCTTCGACCTCGGCCTCACCACCCTGTACGGCACCCTCCTCGCCGGCGGCTGCCTGTACGTCGGCGACCTCGACGAGACCCTCGACGTCCCCGGCGGCCTGACCTTCCTCAAGGCCACCCCCAGCCACCTGCCGATCCTCGACACCCTGCCCGACGAACTCTCCCCGACCGCCGAGCTGATGACCGGCGGCGAGGCCCTGCACGCCGAACAGCTCGCCGCCTGGCGCGCCCGCCACCCGCGGGTCGCCGTCGTCAACCACTACGGCCCCACCGAGACCACCGTCGGCGTCCTCGACCACCGCGTCCCGGCCGGCGCCCCGCTCGCCGCCGGACCGGTCCCGCTCGGCCGTCCCATGTGGAACACCCGCGCCTACGTCCTCGACGCGGCCCTCCTGCCCGTGCCCGACGGTGTCACCGGCGAGCTGTACATCGCCGGAACCGGCCTGGCGCGCGGCTACCTCGGCCGCCCCGCAGGCACCGCCGAACGCTTCGTCGCCGACCCGTACGGGCCGCCCGGCGCGCGCATGTACCGCACCGGCGACCGGGTCCGCTGGAACGCCGCCGGCGTCCTCGAGTACGTCGGCCGGGCGGACCACCAGGTCAAGGTCCGCGGCTTCCGGATCGAACTCGGCGAGGTCGAGGCAGCGCTGCTGTCCGCCCCCGGCGTCCGCCAGGCCCTGCCCCTGGTCCGCGAGGACCAGCGGGACGACAAGCGGCTCACCGCCTACGTCGTTCCCGCCCCCGGCGAACGGCTCGTGCCCGACCGCGTCCGCGCCCATGTCGCCGAGGTGCTCCCCGAGTACATGACGCCCACCGCCGTCGTCGTCCTCGACGCGCTCCCGCTCACCGCCAACGGCAAGGTGGACCGGGCCGCGCTGCCCGCCCCCGAGTCCGTCGGCGGCCCGGTGACCCGCGCCCCGCGCACCCCGGAGGAGGAGATCCTCGCCGGCCTGTTCGCCGACGTCCTCGGCGTCGCCCGCGTCGGCGTCGACGACGACTTCTTCGCCCTCGGCGGCCACTCCCTGCTCGCCATGCGGCTGCTCAGCCGGATCGCCTCCACCCTCGGCGTACGCGTCGGCGTCAAGGCACTGTTCGACGCCCCCACCGTCGCCGGCATCGCCGCCCGGCTCACCGGCCCCGGCGAGACGCGCCCCGCGCTCGTCCCCGCCGACCGCGGCGACCGTGTCCCGCTGTCCTTCGCCCAGACCCGGCTGTGGTTCCTCAACCGGCTCGAAGGCCCCAACGCCACCTACAACGTGCCCCTCGTGCTCCGTCTCACCGGCACGCTCGACCGGGCCGCCCTGCGGGCCGCGCTCCGCGACGTCACCGACCGCCACGAGAGCCTGCGCACCGTCTTCCCGGAGACCGACGGCGTCCCCCGCCAGCACGTCCTCGGCCCGGTCGAGGGCGGCGCCGTCCTCGACGAACGCGCCGTGCCGGCCGACGAGCTGGAGCAGGCGATCACCGACACCGTCGTCGGCGGCTTCGACCTGACGGTCCAGCCGCCGCTGCGGGCCCGTCTGCTCACCGCCGAGGGCCCCGACGGACCCGACGGCGCCCGCGTCCTCGTCCTCGTCACCCACCACATCGCCAGCGACGGCTGGTCCCTCACCCCGCTGCTCGCCGACCTGTCCCGGGCCTACACCGTCCGCACCCGCGGCGCCGCGCCGGCGTGGGAGCCGCTGCCCGTCCAGTACGCCGACTACACCCTGTGGCAGCGCACGGTCATGGGCGACGAGTCCGACCCGGACAGCCGGCTCACCCGGCAGCTCCAGCACTGGAAGGACGCCCTCGACGGCCTTCCCGAGGAGCTCGACCTGCCCGCCGACCGGCCCCGTCCCGAGGTGGCCACCTATCGCGGCGACAACGTGCCGCTGGAACTCGACGCCGAGACCCACGCCGCGCTCGTCACGCTCGCCCGCGCCCACGGCGTCAGCGTCTTCATGGTCCTCCAGGCCGGCCTGGCCGCCCTGCTGACCCGGCTCGGCGCCGGCGGCGACATCCCGATCGGCACGCCCATCGCCGGACGCACCGACGACGCCCTCGACGAACTGGTCGGCTTCTTCGTCAACACCCTGGTCCTGCGCACCGACACCTCCGGCGACCCGACCTTCCGCGAACTGCTCGCCCGGGTCCGGGAGACCGACCTCGCCGCGTACACCCACCAGGACCTGCCGTTCGAGCGGCTGGTCGAGGAGCTGAACCCGGTACGGTCGCTGGCCCGCCACCCGCTCTTCCAGATCATGCTGATCCTGCACAACACCGCCCGGGCCGAGATCGACCTGCCCGGCCTGCGGGTCGAGGTCGAGGGCGCCGACGCCCCGGTCGCCAAGTTCGACCTGTCCGTCAGCCTCTGGGAGCGGCACACCGACGACGGCGCCGCCGACGGCATCCTCGGCCGGATCGAGTACGCCCTCGACCTGTTCGACCGCTCCACGGCGGAGACCCTCGCCACCCGGCTCCAGCGGCTCCTCACCGCCGCCGCGCACACCCCCGAACTGCCGATCAGCGGCCTCGCCGTCCTCGACGAAGCCGAACTCCACGACCTCCTCGTCGACCGCAACGCCACCGGCCACCCGCGCCCCGAGGCGTCGCTGCCCGAACTGTTCCGCCGCCAGGCCCGCCGTACCCCCGAGGCCACCGCCCTCGTCCGCGGCGACCTCGCCCTCACCTACGCCGAACTCGACGCCCGCTCCGACCGGCTCGCCGGCGCCCTGCTCGGCCGGGGCGTCCGCCCCGAGGACCGGATCGCGCTGCTCCTCGCCGACCGGGCCGCCCACGTCGTGGCGACCCTCGCCGTCGCCAAGGCCGGCGGCGTGTACGTCCCGCTGGACGTGCGCAGCCCCGAGGCCCGCACCCGCCGGATCCTCGACGGCACCGCGACCGTCCTCGTCCTCGCCGAGACGGCCACCGCCGCCCGCGTCCCGGACGGCTCCGCGCCCGTCCTGCTCGTCGACGACGAGCTCCCGCCGGCCGGCGCGCCCGACGCCGCACCGCCCGCGATCCACCCGGACCGGCTCGCGTACGTCATGTACACCTCCGGCTCCACCGGCGAGCCGAAGGGCGTCGCCGTCACCCACCGCAACGTCGCCGGGCTCGCCCGCGACCGCTACTGGGGCCACGGCGCCGACGACCGCGTGCTCATGCACTCCCCGCCGTCCTTCGACGCCTCCACCTACGAACTGTGGGGCCCCCTCCTCCACGGCGCCCGGATCGTCGCCTCCGACGGAGACGCCACCGACATCGCCTCCCTGGCCGCGACCATGACCCGGCACCGCGTCACCGTCGGCCTGTTCAGCGAAGGCGTGTTCCGGCTCCTCGCCGAGAACCACGCCGACGCCTTCCGTGACGTGCGCGACATCTACGTCGGCGGCGACACCGCCTCGGCGGCCGCCGTCCGCAAGGTCCTGGAGCAGACCGCCGGAGCCCGCCTCACCAACAGCTACGGCCCCACCGAGACCACCCTGTGCGTCGTCCACCACGCCCTCACCGACGAGGACGTCGCCCGCAACTCCTTCCCCATCGGCCGCCCGCTCGACAACACCCGCGTCTACGTCCTCGACGCGGCCCTGCGCCCCGTCCCCGACGGCGTCACCGGCGAGCTGTACGTCGCCGGCGAGGGCCTGGCCCGCGGCTACACCGGCCGCCCCGGCCTCACCGCCGAACGCTTCGTCGCCGACCCGTACGGCCCGCCCGGCGCGCGCATGTACCGCACCGGCGACCGGGTCCGCTGGCGGGCCGACGGCGCCCTGGAGTTCGCCGGCCGCGCCGACGCCCAGGTCAAGGTCCGCGGCTTCCGCATCGAGCTCGGCGAGGTCGAGGCCGCCGTCGCCGCCCACCCGGCCGTCGCCCAGACCGTCGTCGTGGTCCGCGAGGACCGGCCCGGCGACAAGCGCCTGGTCGCCTACGCCGTCCCGGCCGCCGGCCGGCCGCTCGACGCCGACGCGCTGCGCGCCCACGTCGCGGCCCTGCTGCCGGACTACATGACACCCGCCGTGTTCGTCGAACTCGCCGAACTGCCCCTCACCCGCACCGGGAAGCTGGACCGCAGGGCCCTGCCCGTACCCCAGTACGCGGGCGGCGGCGCCCGCGCCCCGCGCAACGAGCGCGAGCAACTGCTCTGCTCGCTCTTCGCCGACCTGCTCGGCGTCGCCGAAGTCGCCATCGACGACAACTTCTTCGCCATGGGAGGCGACAGCATCGTCTCCATCCAGCTCGTCAGCCGGGCCCGCGAAGCCGGACTCGTCCTCACCCCGCGCGACATCTTCCAGCACCAGACCGTCGAGGCCCTCGCCCTCGCCGCGACCGCCCCGGACGCCGACACCACGAGCGCCCCCGACGACGGCACCGGCACCGTACCCGCCACCCCCGTCATGGAATGGCTGCGCGGCCTCGGCGGCCCCGTCGAGGGCTTCAACCAGTCCGTCCTGCTCCGCACCCCCACCGGCCTCGGCGAACAGGCCCTGATCGCCGCCGTCCAGGCCGTCCTCGACGGACACGACCTGCTCCGCGCCCGCCTCGACCGGACCGCAGCCGGCCCCTGGACGCTGGACGTCCCGCCCGCCGGCAAGACCGACGCCGCCGACCACGTCACCCGGGTCGACATCGCCGCCGTCCCCGACGACGCCCTCGCCCCCCTCCTCACCGACCACGCCGAGACCGCCCGCCGGGCCCTCGACCCCGACCAGGGCGACATGCTCCGCGCCGTCTGGTTCGACGCCGGACCCGACCGCGACGGACGACTCCTGCTCCTCGCCCACCACCTCGTCGTCGACGGCGTCTCCTGGCGCGTCCTCGTCCCCGAACTCATGACCTGCTGGGCCGACGCCGAAGCCGGCCGCGAGACCGCCGTCGCACCCGCCCGCACCTCCTTCCGCACCTGGGCCCGCCGCCTCGCCGACCGCGCCCTCACCGGCGCCGTCGAGGCCGAACTCCCGCTGTGGGAACGGATGACCGCGGAAGCCGACCCGCTCCTCGCCGAACGCCCCCTCGACCCCGCCGCCGACACCCACGCCACCACCCACCGCAGCACCCGCACCCTCCCCGCCGACCGCACCGAGCCCCTGCTCGCCGCGATCCCCGCGGCGACCGGCACCAGCCCCGACGAGATCCTGCTCACCGCCCTCGCCCTCGCCCTCGCCGAATGGCGACGCGGCCGCAGGCGCGGTGCACCGGGCGCCGGACCCGTCCTCCTCGACGTGGAGGGCCACGGCCGCACCGACGACGACGGCGCCGAACTCTCCCGCACCGTCGGCTGGTTCACGACCATGCACCCGCTGCGCCTCGACCCCGGCGTCAAGTGGCACGAGGTCCACGGCGGAGCCCCCGCCGCCGGCGAGGCCCTGCGCCGGGTCAGCGGCCAGATCCGCGCGGTCCCCGCCAAGGGCGCCGGATACGGCCTGCTCCGCCACCTCAACCCGCGCACCGCGGACCTCCTCGCGGCCGGCGCCGCACCGCAGATCGGCTTCAACTACCTGGGCCGCGTCCGCACCGACCACTCCGCCGGCCCCGCCGACTGGGGTGCCGCGCCCGAGGACGTACGCATCGCCCCGACCGACCCCGACCTGCCGTTCGCCCACAGCCTGGAGGTCAACGCGGTCACCCACGACCGGCCCTCCGGACCCGAACTGACCGTGACCTGGACCTGGCCCGGCGGCCTCTTCGACGAGGCCGACGTCGAGTTCCTCACCGGCCTCTGGTTCGAGGCCCTCGACGCCCTCACGCGGTACAGCACCGCACACGCCGCCCCCGCCGGCGGCGCCCCCCGCAGCCTGACGACATCCGACCTCTCCCTGGCCGACCTGGACCAGGACGAGATCGACGAGCTCGAGGCCGAACTGGCCGACCTGGAGGATCTGACGTGACGCACACCAGCCGACCGGCCCGCAAGCCGTCCGGACTCGAGGGCGTCCTGCCCCTGTCCCCCCTGCAGGAAGGCCTCCTGTTCCACTCCCTGCTCGACGACGGCGAAGGCCCCGACGTCTACGCCGTCCAGCTCGCCGTCGACCTGGAGGGACCGCTCGACGCGGCCCGCCTCAAGGACGCGATGGCCGCCCTGCTGCGGCGCCACGCCAACCTGCGGGCCGGATTCCGCTCCGTACGCTCCGGAAAGCCCGTGCAGTTCCTCCTCCGCGAGGTCGAACTGCCCTGGCACGAGGCCGACCTCACCCACCTGCCCGCGGAGGAGCGGGAAGCCGAACTCGGCCGGCTCGCCGACCAGGACCGCGCCGAGCGCTTCGACCTGGCCGCGCCGCCGCTGATCCGCTGCCTCCTGATCCGCCGCGAGCACGCGCTGCACCGGCTGGTCGTCACCAACCACCACATCCTGCTCGACGGCTGGTCCATGCCGGTCGTCCTGCGCGAACTGTTCACCGCGTACGAGCACGGCGTCGAGGCCCTGCCGCCGGTCACCCCGTACAAGAACTACCTCCAGTGGCTGGCCGGCCAGGACCGCGACGAGACCGAGCAGGTCTGGCGCCGCACCCTCGCCGGCGTCGAGGAGGCCACCCGCCTCGCCCCCGCCGACGCCGGCCGCGAGGCCCGCATGCCGGAGCGCGTCGAGTGCCTGCTCCCCGCCGACCTCGGCGACGGCATCGCGGACCTCGCCGCCTCCGGCGCGGTCACCCTGAACACCGTCGTCCAGCTGGCCTGGGCCGTCGTCCTGGGCCGCCTCACCGGCCGCGACGACGTCGTCTTCGGCACCACCGTCGCCGGCCGCCCGGCCGAGGTACCCGGCGTCGAGTCCATGGTCGGCCTCTTCATCAACACCGTCCCGGTCCGCGTCGCCCTCGACCACGACGAACCGTGGTCGAAGGCCCTCGCCCGCGTACAGAACGAACAGGCCGACCTCGGCCCGCACCAGCACCTCGGCCTCGCCGAGATCCAGGCGCTGGCCGGCGCCGGCGAACTCTTCGACACCACCGTCCTCGTGGAGAACTACCCCGTGGACCCGGCCGCCGAGGGCGCCCGGCTCGAGTCCGGGCTGCGCCTCGTCGGCGCGAAGGGCCGCGACGCCACCCACTACCCGCTCACCCTCGTGGTCTCCCGGACGACCGCCGGCGTGCAGGTGCGCCTCGACTACCGCCCTGACCTCTTCGACCACGCCTCGGCCGAACGGATCCTGCGACGCCTGGAGCGCGTGCTGCGCGCCGCGGTCATGGACGCGGACCGGCCGGTGGGTGCGGTCGATGTCCTCGATGCCGCTGAGCGTGACCGGTTGGTGAGCGGTTGGAATGCGACGGGTGTGGTGGTGCCGGTGGGTGTGGTGCCGGTGTGGTTCGCGGAGTGTGCGGCGCGGGCGCCGGAGGCGCCGGCGGTGGTGTGTGGTGACGAGCGTCTGTCGTACGGGGAGTTGTGGTCGCGTGCGGTGGGTGTGGCGAATGAGTTGACGCGTAGTGGTGTGGGTCGTGGTGCGGTGGTGGCGTTGGCGGTGCCGCGTTCGGTGGACGCGGTGGTGGCGATGCTGGGTGTGGGTCTTGCGGGCGGGGCGTTCTTGCCGGTGGATCTGGATTTCCCGGCCGACCGGATCGCTTACATCCTCTCCGATGCCGCGCCTTCGGTGATCCTGTCGACCCACGACGCTGCTGATCGGCTGCCGGAAGGGACCGAGGCCCCGCTGCTTCTTCTGGACACCGTCGAGCCTGCAGCGGAGCTGATGGCGGAGTGCGAGGTGTCGGCGGAAGACGCGGCGTATGTGCTGTATACGTCCGGGTCGACGGGCCGGCCGAAGGGCGTGGTCGTGCCTCACGGTGCGCTGCGGAACTTCTTGTGGTCGATGGGCTCGCGGGTGGGGCTGTCGGTGGGGGAGAAGTGGCTGGCGGTGACGACGTTCGGCTTCGACATCTCTCTGCTGGAGGTCTTCCTGCCGTTGCTGTCCGGTGCTGTGGTGGTGATCGCGGATCGTGATGTGGTGCGTGATCCGCAGCGGTTGGGCGCTCTGGTGCGGTCCGAGGACATCGCGGTGATGCAGGCGACGCCGAGCCTCTGGCGCGCACTGGCCGAGACGGACCCGGAGGCCGTGACAGGGCTCAAGGTCCTGGTCGGCGGCGAGGCCGTGGACACCGCGCTCGCTGGTGTGCTGGCGCAGGCTGGTGTGTCGGTGTGGAACATGTACGGTCCGACGGAGACGACGATCTGGTCGACCAGCGCTCTGCTGACGGGTGACGGTCGCACGCCGATCGGTGCTCCGATCGCCAACACCCAGGTCTACGTCCTCGACGGCCGGCTGCGTCTGGTGCCGCCGGGTGTGCCGGGTGAGTTGTACATCGCGGGTGAGGGTGTGGCCCGTGGCTATCTGGGTCGTCCGGGTCTGACGTCGGAGCGTTTCGTCACGGACCCGTTCGGCGCGTCTGGCGCGCGGATGTATCGGACGGGTGACCTGGTCCGTTGGACGGATGCGGGTGTTCTGGAGTTCGTCGGTCGTGTCGACGACCAGGTGAAGGTGCGCGGGTATCGCATCGAGCTGGGCGAGGTCGAATCGGCCCTGTCGAAGGTGGAGGGTGTCGCCCGCGCCGTCGCCATGGTCCGCGAGGACACTCCGAACGACCGCCGGCTCGTCGGCTATGTCGTCCCCGTCGAAGGGACGGTGCTCGAAGCGGAGTCGGTTCGCCGTGCGGTGGCCGATGTCCTGCCGGAGTACATGATTCCCTCCGCCGTGGTCGTTCTCGACGCGGTGCCGCTCACCCCGAACGGGAAGACGGACCGCAAGGCCCTGCCCGCCCCCACCACCTCGGGTGCCGTCCGGCGTGAGGCGCGTACGGCCCAGGAGGACATCCTCTGCGGTCTGTTCGCGGAGATCCTGAGCGTGTCCCGGGTCGGCATCGAGGACAGCTTCTTCGACCTCGGCGGTCATTCCCTCCTCGCGACCCGTCTGGTCTCCCGGATTCGTACGGTCCTGGGCGTCGAGCTCCCGGTCCGGGCCCTGTTCGAGACCCCCACCGTCGCCGCCCTCGCCCGTCACCTCGACGGCGGTGGCACGGCGGCGGCCCGTACCGCCCTCGTCCCGCAGCTGCGGCCGGCCGAGATCCCGCTCTCGTACGCGCAGCGCCGCCTGTGGTTCATCAACCAGCTCGACACCGCCAGCCCGCTGTACAACATCTCCCTGGGCCTGCGCCTGCACGGCTCGCTGGACGCCGTCGCGCTGGAGGCCGCGCTCGCCGACGTGGTGACCCGTCACGAGTCGCTGCGCACCGTGTTCCCCGCACCTGAGGGCACCCCCACACAGGTCGTGCTCGACGCCGGGACCGTCGCGGGCCGGATTCTGCGGACCGTCGACGTCACGGAGGACGAGGTCGCCGCGCGGGTCGCCGCGACCGTCCGGCACGGTTTCGACCTGGCCGAGCAGACCCCGCTGCGGGCCACGCTGCTCACCGTCGGTCCGGACAAGCACGTGCTCGTCCTGGTGCTGCACCACATCGCCGGCGACGCCTGGTCCATGCGACCGCTCGCCCGCGACCTGGGCGACGCCTACACCGCCCGGTGCGAGGGCGCCGCGCCGCAGTGGTCGCCGCTCCCGGTCCAGTACGCGGACTACGCGCTGTGGCAGCGCGACGTGCTGGGCGACGAGTCCGACCCGGACAGCGAGATCGCCCGCCAGCTCGCCCACTGGACGGAGACCCTGGCCGGCCTGCCCGACGAGCTGACCCTGCCCACCGACCGCCCGCGCCCCGACGCCTCCACGCACCGGGGCGAGCGGATCCGCTTCGAGCTGGACGCCGCGCTGCACCGGCAGCTCCTGAGCCTCGCCCGGGAGTCCGGCACCAGCCTGTTCATGGTCCTCCAGGCGGCGCTGGCGAGCCTGCTGACCCGCCTCGGCGCGGGTACGGACGTCCCGATCGGCACCCCGATCGCGGGCCGCACCGACGACGCCGTGGAGGAGCTGGTCGGCTTCTTCATCAACGAGCTCGTGCTGCGCACGGACACCTCGGGAAACCCGTCCTTCCGTGACCTGCTGGCCCGGGTCCGGGAGACCGACCTCGCCGCGTACGCCCACCAGGACGTGCCGTTCGAGCGCCTCGTCGAGGCACTGAACCCGCCCCGCTCCCTCGGCCGGCACCCCCTGTTCCAGATCGTGCTGGCCCTGCAGAACACCGCGCAGCCCACCCTGGAGCTGCCGGGTCTGACCATCGGCGCCGAGCCGGGCAGCGGCGGCGTGGCCCGATTCGACCTGTCCTTCGGCCTCAACGAGCGTCTCACCGCCGACGGTGCGCCCGCCGGCCTCGACGCCCTCGTCGAGTTCGCCACGGACCTGTTCGACCGCGCGACGGTCGAGGCGATGGCGGACCGGTTCGTCACCGTCCTGAAGGCCGTGGTCGCGGACGCCGACCGGCGGGTCGAGGACCTCGACATCCTCGGCGCCGCCGAGCGCGAGCTGCTGCTCTACGGCTGGAACGACACCGCCCGCCCCCGGCCGAACCTCTTCGTCCCGCAGATGATCGAGGCCCAGGCCGCCCGCACCCCGGAGGCCCCCGCCGTGACCGGCGGCGATCTGACCCTGACGTACGCGGAGCTCAACGCGCGGGCGAACCGGCTGGCGCATCTGCTGATCGGACGGGGCGCGGGCCCGGAGTCGATCGTGGCGATCGCGGTGCCGCGGTCGCCGGAGATGATCGTCGCCGTACTCGCCGTACTGAAGTCCGGCGCGGCCTACCTGCCGGTCGACACCGAATACCCCGCCGACCGCATCGCCTACATGCTGGCCGACGCCGCGCCCGCCCTGGTCGTCACCGCCCAGGACGTCGTGCCGCACCTGCCCAAGGGCGCCACCCAGCCCGTCCTCGCCCTCGACGCCCCGGCGACCCTCACCGAACTCGCCGGGCGGCGCGCGGACGACCCCGCCGACGTGGACCGCACGAGCACTCTGCTGGCCGACCACCCCGCGTACGTCATCTACACCTCCGGTTCCACCGGCACCCCGAAGGGCGTCGTCGTCCGTCACACCAGCCTCGCCGACTACGCCGCGGGCGCCGCCGCCGACTACCGCGGCGTCGCGGGCACGGTGCTGCTGCACTCCTCGGTCTCCTTCGACACCACGGTGACCTCGCTGCACGTCCCGCTCACCGTCGGCGGGCACATCCGGCTCACCGACTTCCTCGAAGGAGCCGTCGAGCAGGACTTCAGCCTGCTGAAGGTGACGCCCAGCCACCTCGGCATGCTCACCGACGCCGTCGAACCGGCCGAGGCCGACGCCGAACTCCTCGTCGCCGGCGAGGCCCTCACCTCGGCCGCCGTCGCCTCCTGGCGCCGCCGGCACCCGGACGGCGCGGTCTTCAACGTCTACGGCCCCACCGAGACCACCGTCAGCGCCGTCCAGCACCGCGCCACCCCCGGCGAGGAACTGCCGGACGGAGCCGTGCCGATCGGCCGCCCCTTGCGCAACACCCAGGCGTACGTCCTCGACCGGCGGCTCGGCCCCGTCCCGGCCGGCGTCCCCGGCGAGCTGTACCTCGCCGGCGACGGCGTGGCCCGCGGCTATCTGAACCGCACCGTTCTCACCGCCGAGCGCTTCGTCGCCGACCCGTTCGGCCCGGCAGGCACGCGGATGTACCGCACCGGCGACGTGGTCCGCCACCGGGCCGACGGCACCCTGGAGTTCGTCGGGCGTGCCGACGACCAGGTGAAGGTCCGCGGCCACCGCATCGAGCTCGGCGAGGTCGAGTCCGCGCTCTCCACGGTCCCCGGCGTCGCCCGCGCCGTCGCCGCCGTCCGCGAGGACACGCCCGGCAACCGCCGTCTGGTCGGCTACCTCGTCCCCGTCGAGGGCGCCGCCCTGGACGCCGAGACGGCCCGCCGCCACGTCGCCGCCGTCCTGCCCGAGTACATGGTCCCCTCGGCGGTCGTCACCCTCGACGCCGTGCCGCTCACCCCGAACGGCAAGACCGACCGCAGGGCCCTGCCCGCGCCGCAGCAGACCGCGGCGGTACGGGGCCGGGAACCGCGCACCCCGCAGGAAGCGATCCTGTGCGGGCTGTTCGCCGAGGTCCTCGGCGTCGGCCGGGTCGGCATCCACGACGGATTCTTCGCGCTCGGCGGCCATTCGCTGCTCGCGACCCGGCTCCTCAGCCGTATCCGCTCGGTCCTGGGCGTGCAGCTCGGCATCCGGGCCCTCTTCGAGGCCCCGACCGTCGCCGGTCTCGCCGAGCGCCTCGACGGCGCCGGCTCGGCCCGGCCGGCCCCCGCCCCGGCCGAGCGGCCCGACGCCGTCCCGCTGTCGTTCGCCCAGCGCCGCCTGTGGTTCATCCACCAGATGGACCCGGCGAGCCCGCTCTACAACATCCCCATGGTCCTGCGCCTCTCCGGAGACCTCGACCGCGCTGCTCTCGGCGCGGCGCTCGCCGACGTGGCACAGCGCCACGAAAGCCTGCGCACGGTCTTCCCGGCCACCGACGGCGAACCCCGTCAGGCCGTCCTCGACGGCGCGGCGCAGCCCGTGGGCCTCACCATCCTGGACGCCTCCGACGAGGACTCCACCGACGCCGCCGACCCGCAGGCCCGGATCGCCGAACTGCTCCGCGGCGGCTTCGACCTGACCCGGGAGGTCCCGCTCCGGGCCACCCTGCTCGCCACCGGCCCGGACGAGCATGTCCTCGTGCTCGTGCTGCACCACATCGCCGGCGACGCCTGGTCCCTCGCCCCGCTCGCCACGGACCTTTCCACGGCCTACCGGGCCCGCCTCCAGGGCGACGCACCGCAGTGGACGCCGCTGCCCGTCCAGTACGCCGACTACACGTTGTGGCAGCGCGAGGTGCTGGGCGACGAGTCCGACCCGGACAGCGAGATCGCCCGCCAGCTCGCCCACTGGACCGACGCGCTCGCCGGCCTGCCGGAAGAGCTCGCCCTGCCCACCGACCGACCCCGGCCGCTGACCGGCGCCCAGCGCGGCGCGAAGCTGCGCTTCGCCCTCGACGCGCAGCTGCACCGCCGGCTGCTGGCCCTCGCCGGCTCCACGGGCACCAGCCTCTTCATGGTGCTCCAGGCCGGACTCGCGTCCGTCCTCAGCCGGCTCGGGGCGGGCGACGACATCCCGATCGGCGCCCCGATCGCCGGCCGCACCGACGACGCCCTCGACGACCTCGTCGGCTTCTTCCTGAACACCCTGGTCCTGCGCACCGACACCTCCGGCGCCCCGTCCTTCCGCGAGCTGCTCGCCCGCGTCCGGGACACCGACCTCGCCGCGTACGCCAACCAGGACCTGCCCTTCGAGCGGATCGTCGAGGCGCTCAACCCGCAACGCTCGCTCACCCGTCACCCGCTCTTCCAGGTGACGCTCACCGTGCAGAACTCCCGCGACGCCGCGCTCGAACTGCCCGGCCTGACCGTGGCCGCCGAGGCCGGCGCGTCCTCCTGGGCGCGCTTCGACCTCTCCCTCGGCCTCGGCGAACGGCACACCGCCAACGGCGTCCCGAACGGCCTCGAAGGCGTCGCCGAATTCTCCGCCGACCTCTTCGACCGCGAGACCGTCGAGACCGTCGTCGGCCGACTGGAGCGCCTGCTCCGCGCCGCCGTCGCCGACCCCGACCGCTCCATCGGCGGCATCGACATCCTCGATGCCGCTGAGCGTGACCGGTTGGTGAGCGGTTGGAATGCGACAGGTGCGGTGGTGCCGGTGGGTGTGGTGCCGGTGTGGTTCGCGGAGTGTGCGGCGCGGGCGCCGGGGGCGCCGGCGGTGGTGTGTGGTGACGAGCGTCTGTCGTATGGCGAGTTGTGGTCGCGTGCGGTGGGTGTGGCGAATGAGCTGACGCGTCGTGGTGTGGGTCGTGGTGCGGTGGTGGCGTTGGCGGTGCCGCGTTCGGTGGACGCGGTGGTGGCGATGCTGGGTGTGGGTCTTGCGGGAGGGGCGTTCCTGCCGGTGGATCTGGACTTCCCGGCCGACCGGATCGCTTACATCCTCTCCGATGCCGCGCCTTCGGTGATCCTGTCGACTACTGATGCTGCTGAACAGCTGCCTGACGGAAGTACCGTCCCGCTGCTGCTCCTTGACAGCGTTGAGCCTGCCTCGGAGCTGGTGGTCGAGCGTGAGGTGTCAGCCGAGGATGCGGCGTATGTGCTGTATACGTCCGGGTCGACGGGCCGGCCGAAGGGCGTGGTCGTGCCGCATGGCGCGCTGCGGAACTTCTTGTGGTCGATGGGTTCGCAGGTGGGGCTGTCGGTGGGGGAGAAGTGGCTGGCGGTGACGACGTTCGGCTTCGACATCTCCTTGCTTGAAGTCTTCCTGCCGCTCGTCTCTGGTGCTGTCGTGGTGATCGCGGACCGTGATGTCGTGCGCGATCCCGCGCGGTTGAGCGCCTTGGTGCGCTCCGAAGGTATTGCCGTGATGCAGGCGACGCCGAGCTTGTGGCGTGCACTCATGGAGACCGACCCGGATGCCGCGAAGGGTCTGAAGGTCCTGGTCGGCGGCGAGGCCGTGGATGCTGCTCTCGCTGGTGTGCTGGCGCAGGCCGGTGCGTCGGTGTGGAACATGTACGGTCCGACGGAGACGACGATCTGGTCGACCAGCGCTCTGCTGACGGGCGATGGTGGTACGCCGATCGGTGCTCCGATCGCCAACACCCAGGTCTACGTCCTCGACGGCCGGCTCCGTTTGGTGCCGCCGGGTGTGCCGGGTGAGTTGTACATCGCGGGTGACGGCGTGGCCCGCGGCTACCTCGGTCGTCCGGGTCTGACCTCGGAGCGTTTTGTCACCGACCCGTTCGGCGAGCCGGGTTCCCGTATGTATCGGACGGGAGACCTGGTCCGCTGGACTGAGGCCGGTGTCCTGGAGTTCGTCGGCCGTGCCGACGACCAGGTGAAGGTGCGCGGGTATCGCATCGAGCTGGGTGAAGTCGAGTCCGCGCTCTCCGCAGTCCCTGGCGTGGCACGCGCTGTCGCCATGGTCCGCGAGGACACCGCGAATGACCGCCGGCTCGTCGGCTACGTCGTCCCCACGGAGTCAACAGCCCTCGAAGCGGAGTCGGTTCGCCGTGCGGTGGCCGATCTCCTGCCGGAGTACATGGTTCCCTCCGCGGTCGTGGTCCTGGAGTCGGTGCCGCTGACCCCGAACGGCAAGACGGACCGCAAGGCCCTGCCCGCGCCCACCACCTCAGGCACCGTCCGCCGTGAGGCGCGTACGGCTCAAGAGGACATCCTCTGCGGCCTGTTCGCCGAGATCCTGGGCCTGTCCCGGGTCGGGATCGACGACAGCTTCTTCGACCTCGGCGGTCATTCCCTTCTCGCGACCCGCCTCGTGTCCCGGATTCGTACAGTCCTGGGCGTAGAACTGCCCGCCCGGGCCCTGTTCGAGACCCCCACCGTCGCCGCCCTCGCCCCGTACCTGGAGCGAGGAGGGGAGACCCGGCCCGCCCTCGTGTCGCGGGAGCGGCCCGCCGACGTCCCGCTGTCGTACGCGCAGCGCCGCCTCTGGGCGCTGAGCGGGCTCGGTGCGACGGCCGGCACGTACAACATCCCGATGGTCACCCGGCTCCGCGGCCCGCTGGACGCCGTCGCGCTGGAGACCGCGCTCGCCGACGTGGTGACCCGCCACGAGTCGCTGCGCACCGTCTTCCCCGCGACGTCCGACGGCACGCCCACGCAGGTCGTGCTCGACCCGGCCGAGGCACGTCCGTATCTGCACGTCGTACAGATCGAGGAGTCCGGCGTCGAGGCGGCCGTGGCCGCGGCGCAGCGCACCGACTTCGCCCTGGACACCGATCTGCCGCTGCGCGCCCAGCTGTTGGAGGTGGGCTCGGAGGACCACGTCCTCGTGCTGGTGCTGCACCACATCGCGGGCGACGCCTCCTCGATGCGGCCCCTGATCCGGGACCTGGCCACCGCGTACACCGCGCGTGCCGGGGGTGCCGCGCCGCAGTGGTCGCCGCTCCCCGTTCAGTACGCCGACTACGCGCTGTGGCAGCGCGAGGTGCTCGGCGACGAGTCCGACCCGGACAGCGAGATCGCCCGGCACCTCGCCCACTGGACACGGACCCTCGCGGGCCTGCCCGAGGTGCTGGCGCTGCCCACCGACCGGCCGCGCCCGGAGGAGGCCGGCCACGACGGCGGACTCGTGCCGCTCACGCTCGACGGCGAGCTGCACGCCGGGCTGCTCGACCTCGCCCGCTCCAGCCGGACCACGGTCTTCATGGTCCTCCAGGCGGCGCTGGCGACCCTGCTGACCCGGCTCGGCGCGGGCGAGGACATCCCGCTCGGCACGCCGGTGGCCGGGCGCGGCGACGAGGCTCTCGACGACCTGGTCGGCTTCTTCGTCAACACGCTGGTGCTGCGCACGGACACGTCCGGAAATCCGTCCTTCCGTGACCTGCTGGCCCGGGTCCGGGACGCCGACCTCGCCGCCTACAGCCACCAGGACGTGCCGTTCGAGCGGGTCGTGGACGCGGTCGCGCCGCGCCGGTCGGCCGCGTACCACCCGCTGTTCCAGGTCATGCTCTCCCTGGACAACGTCTCGCGGGCCGATGTACGCCTCGCCGGACTGACCGTCGACGCCGTCGGCGAGCCGGCCGGCGACGGGTCCGGGCGGGCCAAGTTCGACCTGTCGGTGCGGCTCTCCGAGCAGCGCTCCGACGAGGACGGACCGGCCGGCCTGCACGGCACCGTGGCCTACGCGGCGGACTTGTTCGACCGTGCGACGGTCGAGGCGATGGCGGACCGGTTCGTCACCGTCCTGAAGGCCGTGGTCGCGGACGCCGACCGGCGGATCGAGGATGTCGACATCCTCGGCGCCGCCGAGCGCGAGCTGCTGCTCTACGGCTGGAACGACACCGCCCGCCCGCTCCCGGACCTCCTCGTCCCGGAACTGATCGAGGCCCAGGTCGCCCGTACGCCCGACGCGCCCGCCCTTTCCTCGGGCGATGTGACCCTGTCGTACGCGGAGCTCAACGCGCGGGCGAACCGGCTGGCGCATCTGCTGAGCGGACGGGGCGCGGGTCCGGAGAAGGTCGTGGCGATCGCGGTGCCGCGGTCGCCGGAGATGATCGTCTCGGTGCTCGCCGTGCTCAAGTCCGGCGCGGCCTACCTGCCGGTCGACACCGAATACCCCGCCGACCGCATTGCCTACTTGTTCGAGGACGCCCGTCCCTGCCTGGTCGTCACCAGCGCCGAGGCCGAGGAGCGCGTGCCGTCCGCGGCCGCCGGGCGGATCGTCGTCGACGCGCCGGACACCGTCACCGCGCTCGCCGCCCAGCCGGTGCGGAACCCGGCCGACGCCGACCGGACCGCCCCGCTGACGGCCCGTACGCCCGCGTACGTCATCTACACCTCCGGCTCCACCGGCCGCCCCAAGGGCGTCGTCGTCGAGCACGGCGGCATCCCCAACATCGTCCTGGCCCGGACCGGTCCGTACGCCATGGGCCCGGGGAGCAGGGCGCTGCAGTTCGCGTCGCTCAGCTTCGACGCCGCGATGTCGGAGATCTGCACCCCGCTGTCCGCCGGCGCGTGCCTGGTGCTCGGCCCGGCCGACATGCTGCTCCAGGTCGCCGAACTGCCCGCGCTGCTGCGCGAGCAGGGCGTCACCCACGCGACGCTGCCGCCCGCGGTGCTCGCTCAGCTCTCGCCCGCGAGCCTGCGCACCGTCCGTACCCTCGTGACGGCCGGCGAGGCCGCCCCGGCCGGTCTGGTCGCCACCTGGGCGCCCGGGCGGCGCATGTTCAACGCGTACGGCCCCACGGAGACCACGGTCTCCTGCACCATGGCCGGGCCGCTGGCGCCCGAGGCCGGGGTGCCGCCGATCGGCGGCCCGCTGCCCAACACCCGCGTGTACGTGCTCGACCACCGGCTGCGGCCGGTCCCGGCCGGCGTCCCCGGCGAGCTGTACGTCGCCGGAATCGGCGTGGCCCGGGGCTATCTGCGCCGGCCCGGCCTGAGCGCCGAGCGGTTCGTCGCCGACCCGTTCGGTCCGGCCGGCGGCCGGATGTACCGCACCGGCGACGTGGTCAGCCGGATGCGCGACGGCCGGCTGCGGTTCGTCGGCAGGGCCGACGGCCAGGTGAAACTGCGCGGCTTCCGGATCGAACTCGGCGAGGTGGAGGCCGCCCTGACCGGCGCGCCGGGTGTCGCGCAGGCCGTGGCGACCGTACGGGAGGACCGTCCGGGCGTCCGGCAGCTCGTGGGCTACCTCGTGCCGGAGGCGGGTGCCGGACTCGACCTCGGAGCGGTACGCACCCATCTGCGGGCCGCCCTGCCGGCGCACCTGCTGCCGTCCGTCCTCATGGAGATCGGCCGGATCCCGCTGACCGTCAACGGCAAGACCGACAAGGCCGCGCTGCCCGCCCCCGAGCAGCCCGCGACCGCCCCGGCCGCCCCGGCGGCGCAGCGGTCCTCGGAACCGTCCGCGGACGACGACCCGCGGGCGCTGCTCTGCCGGATCGTCGGCGAGGTCCTCGGTCTGGCCGACGTCGGCGCCGACGACAACTTCTTCGCCCTGGGCGGCGACAGCATCAACGCCATCCAGGTCTCCGGCCGGGCCCGCCGGGCCGGGCTCGTCCTCACCCCACGCGACATCTTCCGCCACCAGACCGTCGCGGAGCTGGCCGCCGCGATCCGGCCCGCCGCCGAAGCCGTGCCCGTCGCCGACGACGGCGTCGGCGCCGTCCCCGGCACCCCGGTGGTCCGCTGGCTGCACCAGCTCGGCGGCCCGTTCCAGGGCCTCAACCAGTCCGTGCTGCTCCGGGTCCCCGGCGGCCTCGGACAGGACGAACTGACCCGGGCCGTCCAGGCCGTCGTCGACCACCACGACGTACTGCGCGCCCGGCTCACCGGTGCCGCGCTCGGCCTGCCGTGGAACCTGGAGACCGCGCCGCGCGGCGCGGTCGACGCCCGCACCCGCGTCAGCCGTATCGACGTCCGGGACGCGGCGGCCGACGCCGCCGACCTCGCCGCCGCGGTCTCCGCGCACGGCGAGGAGGCCCGGCGCCGGCTCGACCCGGAGAACGGTGTCCTGCTCCAGGTCGTCTGGTTCGACGCCGGCCCGGACGAGCAGGGCCTCCTCCTCGTCCTCCTGCACCACCTCGTCGTCGACGGCGTGTCGTGGCGGATCCTGCTGCCGGACCTGGCCGCCGCCTGGCAGGCCGCCCGCGAAGGCCGCGACCCGCGGCCCGCCCCGGTCGGCACGACCTTCCGCCGCTGGGCCCAGGCCCTCGTCATGGCGGCGCAGGACCCGGCCCGGATCGCCGAACTCCCGCTGTGGCGGCAGCAGACGCAGGGCCCCGACCCGCTCCTCGGCGCCCGCCGGCTCGACCCCGCCGTCGACACCCGGGAGACCGCCGAGCACCTGACGGCCGCCCTCCCCGCGGACCTGACGACGGCACTGCTGACCGACGTACCGGCCCGGTTCCGCACCCAGATCAACGACGTGCTGCTCACCGGCCTGACCCTCGCGATCGCCCGCTGGCGCCGCCGCTGGACCCAGGACGCGTCCCCCGCGGTGCTCGTCGACATGGAGGGCCACGGCCGCGAGGAACTGGACGAGACGCTCGACCTGTCCCGCACGGTCGGCTGGTTCACCAGCCGCTTCCCCGTCCGGCTCGACCCCGGTCCACTCGACCTGGACGAGGCCCTGGACGGTGGCGCCGCGACCGTCGCCGCCCTCGGACGGATCAAGGAGCAACTGCGCGCCCTGCCCGACAACGGACTCGGCTACGGCCTGCTCCGCTACCTCAACGCCGACACCGCGCTCGCCCTGGCGGGCACCGCCGCCCCGCAGATCGGCTTCAACTACCTCGGCCGGGTCGGCAGCGGCGGCGACACCCTCGGCGAGGGCGGACCCGCCGGCTGGTCCAGCGCGTCCGACCTGCGGATCCCGCTGCTCCCCGCCGACCCGGGCATGCCGTTCGGCCACTCCGTCGAGATCAACGCGGTCACCCGGGACGGCGACGACGGGCCCCGGCTCCACGTCACGTACTCCTGGCCCGCCGGACTCTTCGACCGCGCCGAGATGGAGGAACTCGCCGAACTGTGGTTCACCGCCCTGCGCGCCCTCGCCGACCCCGGCCAGTCCGAGCGCGGTGACGGGTTCACCCCCGGCGACCTGCCGACGTCGGGGCTGACCCAGCCCGAAATCGACGGCTTCGCGGCCGCCCCCGGCGGACTGGAGGACGCCTTCGCGCTCACCCCGCTCCAGGAGGGCCTGTTCTTCCACGCGCTCCAGGCGGACGACAGCGGCACGGACGTCTACACCGTCCAGCTGGTCCTCGACCTCGAAGGCCCGCTGGACCCGGCCCGCCTGCGCGCCGCCGGACAGACCGTCCTCGACCGGCACCCCAACCTGCGGGCGGGCTTCCACCACCGCGCGGACGGAGCGGCCGTCCAGGTCGTGCCGCGCTCCGCGGCCCTGCCCTGGGCCGAAGCCGACCTCGGCACACTGCCCGACGACGCCGCGCGGCACGAACTCGCGGCGCTCACCGAGGCCGCCCGCGGCCACCGCTTCGACCTGAGCCGGCCGCCGCTGGTCCGCTTCCTGCTGATCCGCCTCGGCGCCGAACGGCACCGGCTGGTCATCACCAAGCACCACATCCTGCTCGACGGCTGGTCCATGCCGCTGTTCCTGCGGGAACTGGTCACCCTGTACGAGAACGACGGCGACGCGGCCACGCTGCCCGCCCCCGCCCCGTTCCGCTCGTACGTCGCCTGGCTCGCCGCCCAGGACCGCACGGCGAGCGAGCGGGCCTGGCGCGACACCCTCGCCGGCGTCGAGGAGCCCACCCTGCTCGCCCCCGGCCGGGAACCGGCCGGACCCGCGCTGCCCGAGCAACTCGTGCACGACCTGTCGCCGGAGCTCACCGCGACCCTCCAGGCGCACGCGGCCCGGGCCGGCGTCACGATGAACACCGTGGTCCAGACGGCCTGGGCGCTCGTCCTCGGCCGTCACCTCGGCCGCGACGACGTCCTGTTCGGCACCACGGTCTCCGGCCGGCCGCCGGAGCTCCCCGGCGCCGAGAACATGATCGGCCTGTTCATCAACACCCTGCCGGTACGGGTCCGGTTCGACCGCTCCGAACGCTGGAGCGCCGCCCTGGCCCGCGTCCAGGACGAACAGACCGCCCTGCGCACCCACCAGTACATCGGCCTCGCCGACGTGCACCGGATCGCGGGCGTCCGGCCGCTGTTCGACACCGCCCTCGTCTACGAGAACTACCCACTGCCCGAGGACACCGAGCGCTCTCCGTCCCGGCTGCGCGCCACCGCGGTGCAGGGCCGCGACGCCGCCCACTATCCGCTGCTGCTGGTCGCGTCGCTGCGCGCGCAGGGCCTGCGGTTCCGTCTCGACCACCGGCCCGACGTGCTCGGCGCGGCGACCGCCCCCACGCTGATGGAGCGACTGACCCGGGTCCTGGAGTCGGTGGCCGCCGATCCCGAGCAGCCGGTGGGACGCGTCTCCGGGCTCTCCCACGAGGAGCGCCGCGCGCTCGCCGCCGGCGGCACGCGGACCCCGCTCGCCGCCGGCGCCCACGGCGGCCTCGGCGACACGATCCACGGCCGGATCGCCGCCCTCGCCGCCCGTACCCCGGACGCCGTCGCGGTGTCCCTGGGGGACGAGCGGCTCACCTGGCGGGAACTGGACGAGCGGGCCGACCGGCTGGCCCGGCTGCTGCGCGAACTGGGCACCGGCCCGGAGGACCGGGTCGGCGTCCTGCTCGACCGGTCGCCGCTGCTGGTCGTCACCTTCCTCGCCGTCCTCAAGGCGGGCGCGGTCTGCGTCCCGCTGGCGCCCGCCCACCCCGCGGAGCGGCAGCGGACCGTCCTCGACCGGGCCGGTGCGCGCGTCCTGCTCACCGACGCGGCCCGCGCCGCCGAACGGGCCGGCACGCCGGACCACGGCGTCACGACCGTCGCCGTCGACACCGACCCGCGCCCGGCCCGCCAGGACGGCACCGACCCCGGCGCGGCCGTCGAGCCGGACCGGCTGGCGTACGTGATGTTCACCTCCGGCTCCACCGGCGTGCCCAAGGGCGTGGCGGTCACCCACCGCGACATCGTCGAGCTCGCCGACGAGCCCTGCTGGGCCCCCGGCGCGCGGGAGCGGATGCTGTTCCACTCGCCGCACGCCTGGGACGCCGCCCTGCTGGAGGTGTGGGGGCCGCTGCTGAACCACGGCACGGTCGTCGTCGCCCCGCCCGGCGAGACCGACCTGAGGGACCTGGCCCGGCTCCTGGTCGCCGAGCGCGTCACCGGCCTCTGGCTGACGGCCGGTCTGTTCCGCTGGCTGGCCGAGGAGGAGCCGGATTGTTTCGCCGGCGTCCGCGAGGTGCGCACCGGTGGCGACGTCGTCCCCGCCGACGCCGTCCGCAAGGTCCTCGCCGCCTGCCCCGGCACCGTCGTCAGCAACGGCTACGGGCCCACCGAGACCACCGTGTTCGCCACCCACCACGCGATGCGGGCGGGCGACCCGGTCCCGGACAACGTGCCGATCGGCGTCCCGCTGCACGGCATGGCGGCCTACGTGCTCTCCCCGGAGCTGGAGCCGGTCCCCGACGGGGCCGTCGGCGAGCTGTACCTCGCGGGTTCCGGGCTCGCCCGCGGCTACGAGAACGACCCGGCGCTCAGCGCCTGTTCGTTCGTCGCCGACCCGTTCGGGAGCCCGGGGACGAGGATGTACCGCTCCGGCGACCTGGCCCGCCGCCGCCCGGACGGCACCCTGGAGTTCGTCGGCCGGGCCGACGACCAGGTGAAGCTGCGCGGCTTCCGGATCGAGCTCAGCGAGGTCGACGGCGCGCTCGTGGCCCTGCCCGGCGTGGCCCACGCGGCCTCCCTGGTCCGCGAGGACCGGCCCGGCGACAAGGTCCTCGTCGCCTACACGGTGCCCGCGCCCGGCTCACCCGCCCCGGATCCGGCGACGATGCGCGCCCGGCTTGCCGAGAAGCTGCCGGACTACCTCGTCCCGGCCGCGATCGTCGTGCTCGACGCGCTGCCGCTCACCGCGAACGGCAAGCTGGACCGGGCGGCGCTGCCCGCTCCCGCCCACGGCGGCGCGCGCACCGGACGCGGCCCGCGTACCCCGCGCGAGGAGCTGCTGTGCGGGCTGTTCGCCGACGTCCTCGGTGCCGACGAGGTCGGCATCGACGACGAGTTCTTCGCCCTCGGCGGCAATTCGCTGCTCGCGGCCGGGCTCGTCAGCCGGATCCGTGCCGTCCTCGGCGTCGAACTCGGCATCCAGGCGCTGTTCCTGGCGCCCACGGTCGCCGGACTCGCCGCCGCCCTCGACGACGAGGACCCGGACGCCGCCGGAGCGCTGGACGTCCTGCTGCCGCTGCGCACCCGCGGCGACCTTCCGCCGGTGTTCTGCTTCCACGCCGCGGGCGGCCTGAGCTGGCGGTACGCCGCCCTGCTGCGGCACCTGCCGGCCGGCCACCCGGTGTACGGCCTCCAGGCCCGCGCCTTCGCCGAGCCCGGCCACCGCCCGGCGAGCCTGGAGGAGGCCGCCGCCGACTACGTCGAGCGGATCCGCTCCGTCCAGCCGTCCGGTCCCTACCACCTGGTGGGCTGGTCGCTCGGCGGCCTGGTCGCCCAGGCGGCCGCGGTCCTCCTGGAGGAGGCCGGCGAGGAGGTCGCGACTGTCGCGGTCCTGGACTCCTACCCGGCGCGGCCCGGCGACCCGGTCGTCGTGCCCCCGGCGGCGCGGGTCCTCGGCGCCCTCCTCGACGCGGCCGGCGTCGGCCCGGACCGCGGCGAGGAGGAGCTCACCCCCGAGGCGGGTGCCGCGCTGCTGCGGGCCCGCGGCGGACCGCTCGCGGCGCTGCTCGCCGACCGGGTCGGCGCCCTCGTCGACGCGTACCGCACCGGCGTCGAGCTGCGCGCGGGCTTCGCCCCGCGCCGGTTCTCGGGCGACCTGCTGCTGTTCGTCGCGAGCGGCGGTTCCGACGGCGGCGGCTTCCGGCCCGACTCCGGGGGGATCTCCGAGGGCGCCCTCGCCGAGAAGGCCGGCCGCTGGCGCCCGTACACCGACGGCACGATCGCCGTCCACCCGGTCGACTGCCGCCACGAGGACATGCTGCGGCCCGAGCCGCTGGCCGTCGTCGGCGGCGCGCTCGCCGCCCATCTGAACGCCCGCACCACACGGAAGGACACCTGATGACCCGGGAGTTGTACGCACTGGGGGAGACACCGCCCCTGGGCGAGGTGCCCCGTCTCATGCACGCCGGCGTGATCCGGCGCGAGCGGTACGGCCCGCCCGAGCAGTCGATCCAGGTCGAGGCGGTGGACGTGCCGCCGGTCGGCCGCGGGCAGGTCCTCATCTGGGTCATGGCCGCCGGGATCAACTACAACGGCGTCTGGGCCGGGCTCGGCACCCCCGCCGATGTCATCGCCGACCGTCAACGGGCCGGCGACCCGCTCGACTTCCACATCGCCGGATCCGAGGGCGCCGGAGTGGTCTGGGCCGTCGGCGAGGGGGTCACCCAGTTCACGGTCGGCGACCACGTCATCGTCGGCGGCGTCACCTGGGACGAGTCGGCTCCCGACATCCGCCTCGGCACCGACCCGACCGCCTCCCGCTCCCAGCGGGCCTGGGGCTACGAGTCGAACCACGGCTCCTTCGCGCAGTTCACCGTGGCCGACGAGTACCAGTGCCACAAGAAGCCCCCGCACCTCACCTGGGAGGAGGCCGGCTGCTTCCTCGGCGGCGGCTCCACCTCGTACCGCATGCTCATGGGCTGGCACCCGCACACGGTCCGGCCGGGCGATCCCGTCCTCGTCTGGGGCGGCGCCGGCGGTCTCGGCTCCATGGCGATACAGCTCGTGAAATACTTCGGGGGAATTCCGGTCGCCGTGGTGTCGGACGACGACAAATTCGACTACTGTAAGCGCCTGGGGGCGCGCGGCGTCATCAATCGGAATGAATTCGACCACTGGGGTCGGCTGCCCGATTCGAGCGACACCGTCGCCTACCGGGAATGGCTCTCGGGGGTCCGCTCCTTCGGCCGCGCCTTCTGGGACGCGCTCGGCGAGCGCAAAGACCCCGCCATCGTCCTGGAGCACCCCGGCCGGGCCACCCTGCCGACCTCGGTCTACGTCTGCGACCGGGCCGGCATGGTCGTCACCTGCGCCGGCACCAGCGGCTACAACGGCGACATCGACCTGCGGTTCCTCTGGATGTTCCAGAAGCGGCTGCAGGGCTCGCACGCCGCGAACGTACGCCAGACCGCGGCGGTCATCGAGCTCGTCGCGGCCGGCCACATCGACCCCTGCCTCAGCCTCGCCCTGCCGTTCACCGAGATCGGCCGGGCGCACCAGATGGTCTACGAGAACAAGCAGCCGCCCGGCAATGTGGCGGTCCTCGTGAACGCGCCGGAACCCGGCCTCACGGATATGCGCTGAAATCTTTTCGAAAGAGGTTGCCACTCTTTCTCTGATTGGCTAGAAAGAGTGGCAACGGAAACAAGAAGTCGCTGCATTCGCTTCGGGAAAAGGAAAAGGGAAAAGAAATGACGAACCCGTTCGAGAACGCCGACGGCCGCTACCTCGTCCTCGTCAACGACGAGGGCCAGCACTCCCTGTGGCCGGACTTCGCCGAGGTCCCGGCCGGCTGGGAGGTCGCCTTCGGGGAGAGCGACCGCCAGGCCTGCCTCGACCACATCGAGGCCAACTGGACGGACATGCGCCCGAAGAGCCTCGTCCGCGCGATGGCGTCCTGACCCGGTGACCGGCCCCGACGCCGTCACGGTGCTCTGGGGCCCCGTCGCCTCCGGCGAACGGCGCGCGGCGCACACCACGCTGCTGCGCGCCGCCGCGGAGCTGACCGGCAGTCCGCTCCACCGGATCGGGCTCGCCCACGACCCCGGCGGCCGCCCCCGGCTCACCGGATCCGCCGCCCGGCTCCACGTGAGCGTGAGCCACAGCCCGGGAGCCCGGGCCGTGGCGCTCGCCCGGACCCCGGTCGGCGTCGACATCGAGACCGTACGGCCCGTGCCCGCCCTCGCGCTGGCCCGGCGCTGGCTCGCCCCCGCCGACGCCGACTGGGTCGGCCGCCTCCCCGCGCCGGACCGGGTCCCCGCCTTCTACTGGCTCTGGACCCAGAAGGAGGCCGTCGGCAAGGCCCGCGGCCACGGACTCGCCCACGGCGGACTCACCCAGCCGCTGGCCCACCCCCCGCACTGGCCCCCGCCCCCCGCCGCGGGCGGGACGCCCGCCCTGCGGGCCCTGCCCGGCGGGACCGGGGCCGCCTGCACGGTCCTGCCGACCGGCGCCGGCCCGCACGTCCTCGCGGTCGCCGGCCTCGGCGGCCCGGGCACACCGGTCGACCTGCGCCGCTGCGACGCATGACCCCCCACCGCACCCCACCCACCACCACCTTCACGAGAGGAGGCCCCGGGATGGCCCACCCCACCGACGACACCGGCCGGGGTTCCTGGACCGGGCGGCTGACCCGCCGCTGTCTGCGGCACCGGCGCAGCGTGCTCGTGGCGGTCCTCGCCGCGCTCCTCGGGACCGCGACCAGCGCCCTCGTCCCCCTCGTCACGATGGTGATCGTCGACGACGTCGTCCTGCGCCCCGCCCGCTCCGCCGCGTGGTGGACCGGAGCGCTGCTCGCCGTCGCCGCGCTCGGCTACCTCGCCGCGTACCTGCGCCGCCTGTACGCCGGGCGGCTCGCCGCCGACGTCCAGCACGACCTGCGGGTCGACCTGTTCCGCTCGCTCTCCCGTCTGGACGGCGTACGGCGCGACGAACTGAGCACCGGCCAGCTTTTGGGCCGGGCCTCCGGAGACCTCAACATGGTCTTCGGACTGGTCTCCACCCTGCCCACCGCGATCTCCAGCGCGGCCCTGCTGGTGGTCTCCCTGGTCCTCATCGCCACACTGTCCCCGCTGCTCGCCCTGGTCGCGCTCGCCCTGGTCCCCGCCCTGTGGTTCATCGGCCGGCGCAGCCGCACCTGGCTCTACCCCGCGACCTGGTACGCCCAGAACCAGGCCGCCGCCGTCGCCGGAGTCGTCGCCAGCTCCACCGCCGGCATCCGCGTCGTCAAGGGATTCGGCCAGGAACAGCGGGAGACGGACCGGCTGGCCCATGCCGCCCGGCGGCTCTTCGCCGGCCGGATGCGCGCCGTGCGGCTCAACGCCCGCTACGGGCCCGCCCTCCAGTGCGTGCCCTCCCTCGGACAGGTCGGCGCCCTCGCGGTCGGCGGCTGGCTGGCGGCCCGGGGCGAACTCAGCCTCGGCGCACTCCTCGCCTTCTCCTCCTACCTCGCCCAGCTCGTCGGCCCCGTCAAGACCCTCGCCGCCCTGCTCACCATGGGCCAGCAGGCCGGCGCCGGGATCGAGCGGGTCCTCGAAGTGATCGACACCCGCCCGCTGCTGACCGAGGGCGCGGGCCGGCTGCCCGAAGAGGGCCCCCTCGGCGTCGAGTTCGACCGTGTCACCTTCGCCTACGGCCCCGGCCGGCCCGTCCTCACCGACCTCTCCCTGCGCGTCGAACCCGGCGAGACCCTGGCCCTCGTCGGCGCCCCTGGATCGGGCAAGTCCACCCTCGCCCTGCTGCTCTCCCGGTTCCACGACGTCGCCGAGGGCGCGGTACGGATCGGCGGCGCCGATGTCCGCGACCTGACCTTCGAGTCCCTGCGCGGCGCGGTCGCCGGCGTCCCCGAGGACACGGCCCTGCTCACCGGGACCGTCCGCGAAGCCGTCGCCTACGGCCGGCCCGACGCCACCGACGCGGAGATCCACGCCGCGGCCCGAACCGCCCAGGCGCACGCCTTCGTCACCGCCCTGCCCGACGGCTACGCCACGACGCTCGGCGAACGCGGCGCGCTGTCCGGCGGCCAGCGCCAGCGCCTCGCCCTCGCACGGGCCCTCGCCGCCGCCCCCCGCGTCCTCGTCCTCGACGACGCCACCTCCGCCGTCGACGCCCGCGTCGAGCAGCGCATCCACGACGCCCTGCGCGCCCAGGCCGAGGGCCGTACCACCCTGATCGTCGCCCGCCGCCGCTCGACCCTCGCGCTCGCCGACCGGATCGCCGTCCTCGACCACGGCCGGATCGTCGACCTCGGCACCCACCGCGAACTCACCGCCCGCTGCCCGCTCTACCGCACGATCCTCCAGCACGACCCCGCCACGCCTCCGGCCGAGACGGCCGCCGCCGTGCCCGCGGCCCCCGCGGGGGACCGGAACCGCCTTGCCCCGAACGCCCCGAAAGCCCTGAAGCCGGCCCCCGCCCCGTCCTCCGCCGCCGCGCGCATGCAGGCCCGGGTCGCGGCGCTGCCGCCGGCCCTCGACCTCCCCGGCGTCGACGAGACCGAGGCCGCCCGCGACCCCGGGGCCGACGGCACCGGCGAGTTCGGACTGCGCCACCTGCTGCGCGGATACCGCCTGCCGCTCGCCCTCGGCCTCGCCCTGGTCGTCGCCGACGCGCTCGCCGGACTCACCCTGCCCTTCGTGCTGCGGCAGGGCATCGAGGGCGGCGCCCACCGCCTCGCCCTCACCGCCGTCGCCACCGCCTCCCTCGCCGCGCTGGCGCTCGTCCTCGCCCAGTACGCCGTCCAGTGGGCCGCGGTCCGGGTCACCGGACGCACGGGGGAGCGGCTGCTGTACGGCCTGCGGATCCGGGTCTTCGCCCACCTGCACCGCCTGGGGCTCGACCACTTCGAGAACGAGGCGCCCGGCCGCACCCTCACCCGGATGACCACCGACGTCGACTCGCTCTCCTCCTTCCTCCAGACCGGCCTGCTCAGCGTCCTCGTCAGCGTCCTCACCCTGTTCGGCGTGCTCGTCGCGCTCGGCGCCGCCGACGCCGGGATGCTGCTTGTCGTCCTCGTCGTCCTCCCGCCGATCGCCCTCGCCACCGTCGTCTTCCGCCGGGCCTCCGCCCGCAGCTACGCGGACGCCCGGGAACGGCTCGCCGCCGTCAACGGCGCGTTCCAGGAAGGCGCGGCCGGCATGCGCACCGTGCAGGCGTTCCGCCGCGAGGAGTCCGTCGTCACCGCCTTCGCCCGGCACAGCGACGCCTACCGGCGCGCCCGGGTCCGCGGCCAGCTCCTGTCCGCCCGCTACTTCCCGTTCATCCAGCTCCTGGCCGCCTGCGTCACCGCCGCGGTCCTCGCCGTCGGCGCGCACCGGGTGGCCGCGGGCACTCTGACGGTCGGCGCCCTCGTCGCGTACCTCCTCTACATGGACCTGTTCTTCGTCCCGGTACAGCAGCTCTCCCAGCTCTTCGACGGCTACCAGCAGGCACGGGTGTCCCTGCTGCGGATCAGGGACCTGCTCCGGCTGCGCAGCACCACCCCGAACGCCGCCGACGCGCGCACCGTCCGCTCCCTGCGCGGCGAACTCGTCTTCGACGACGTCGACTTCCACTACCAGGACGGCCGTCCGGCGCTGAGCGGGATCCGGCTGCGCATCCCGCGGGGACAGACGGTCGCCTTCGTCGGCACGACCGGCGCCGGCAAGTCGACCCTCGTCAAGCTCGCCGCCCGGTTCCACGACCCGACCCGCGGGGCCGTCCGGATCGACGGGACCGACCTGCGCGACCTGGACCTCACCGGCTACCGGAAACGGCTCGGCGTCGTCCCCCAGGAGCCGTACCTCTTCGCCGGAACCGTCCGCGAGGCCATCGCCTACGGCCGGCCGGACGCCACCGACGCCGAGATCGCCGACGCGGCCCGCCGGGTCGGCGCCCACGACACCCTCAGCTCCCTCGACCGCGGCTACGACCACCACGTGACCGAAGGCGGACACAACCTCTCCGCCGGACAGCGGCAACTGATCTCGCTGGCCCGCGCCGAACTGGTCCGCCCCGACGTCCTCCTGCTCGACGAGGCCACCGCGTCCCTCGACCTCGCCACCGAGGCCCTGGTCAACCGGGCGACCGAACGCCTCGTCCGCGACCGTACCGCCCTGATCGTCGCCCACCGCCTCGGCGTCGCCTCCCGCGCCGACCGGATCGTCGTCGTCGACGACGGCCGGATCCGGGAGGACGGCGCCCACGACGAACTCCTCGCCCTGGACGGGATCTACGCCGCACTGTGGCGCGCCTCGCAGGGGCGCCCGCCCGCGGCCCCCGCCCCGCGGCCCACCACCCTCACCCACGACTCCTACGAACGGAGCGCTTCATGAGCGCCACCATGCAACCGGCCGGCCCGGACGCCCCGGCCGGCGACCGGCCCCCGCGCGTCGTCCTCGCCCAGCCGCGCGGCTTCTGCGCCGGGGTGCGCCGTGCCATCGGCATCGTGGAACGCGCCCTCGACCTCCACGGCGCCCCGGTGTACGTGCGCAAGGAGATCGTGCACAACCACCACGTCGTGGCCGAGCTGGAGAAGCGCGGTGCCCGGTTCGTCGACAGCGAGGAGGACGTGCCCGAAGGCGCCGTCTGCGTCTTCTCCGCCCACGGCGTCTCACCGGCCGTACGCGACGGCGCCGCCGGGCGCCGCCTCGAAGTCATCGACGCCACCTGCCCGCTGGTCTCCAAGGTCCACCAGGCGGCCGTCCGCTACGCCCGCGACGGCCGGACCATCCTGCTGGTCGGCCACGCCGACCACGAGGAGGTCGAGGGCGTTCGCGGCGAGGCCCCCGAACGCACCATCGTCGTCGAGAACGAGGACGACGTCGCCACGCTCGACCTGCCCGACGACGCGCCGGTGGCCTACCTGACCCAGACCACCCTGTCCTTCGACGAGACCCGGCGGGTCGTCGACGCGCTGCGCGCCCGCTTCACCGACCTCGCCGGCCCCGCCGACGGCGACATCTGCTACGCCAGCCAGAACCGCCAGAACGCCGTCAAGGCCCTCGCCCGCCGCAACGACCTCGTCCTGGTCGTCGGCTCCCGCAACTCCAGCAACTCGATCCGGATGGTCGAGGTCGCCCGGGAGCACGGCAGCGCCGCGCACCTCGTCCCGGACGCCGGCCACCTCGACGAGTCCTGGCTCGCCGGGGCGTCGAGCATCGGCGTCAGCTCCGGCGCCAGCGCCCCGGAGATCCTCGTCCGCGGGCTCGTCGACCGGCTCGCCGCACTCGGCTGGCACGACGTCGAACTGGACGACGGCATCGCCGAGGACGTCGTCTTCTCCATGCCCGCCCGGCTGGCCGACCCGGTCACCGGCCGGGTCCCCCGGACCCCTCTGGCCGATGAGGCCCTGTGACCAGAACAGGATCTGTCATGACGTCGATCGCATCGGTCCACGGCCCCGACGGCCTGCGCGCCCTCACCCTCCCGCAGACCGAGGAACTCGCCGCGGACATCCGGCGCCTCCTCGTCGAGGAGGTCACCCGCACCGGCGGCCACCTCGGCCCCGGCCTCGGCGTCGTCGAACTCACCCTCGCCCTGCACCGGGTCTTCGAGTCCCCGCGCGATCAGATCCTGTGGGACACCGGGCACCAGACCTACCCCCACAAGATCATCACCGGCCGGGCGGCCGCCTTCGGCACCCTGCGCCAGCCCGGCGGACTCTCCGGCTACCCCTCCCGCGCCGAGTCCGCGCACGACCTCATCGAGAACTCCCACGCCTCGACGGTCCTGTCCTACGCCGACGGCCTCGCCAAGGCCCACCGGCTGACCGGCGCCACCGACCGCGCCGTCGTCGCCGTCATCGGCGACGGCGCCCTCACCGGCGGCATGGCCTGGGAGGCCCTGAACAACCTCGCCGACGGCGCCGACCGCCCGGTGGTCGTCGTCCTCAACGACAACACCCGCTCCTACGCCCCCACCGTCGGCGGCATCCCCGCCCACCTGGCGCGGCTGCGCACCGAGGACCGCTCCTCGCACTCCATCTTCGAGAACCTCGGCCTCGCGTACGTCGGACCCGTCGACGGACACGACATCGCGGCCCTCGAAGAAGCCCTGCGCCACGCGGCCGGACTCGGCCGGCCCGTCGTCGTCCACTGCCTGACCGAGAAGGGCCGCGGCCACGCCCCCGCCGAACAGGACGAGGCCGACCGCTTCCACGCCGTACGCCCCCGCCCCGCCGCCCGGACCGCCCCGCGCCCCGCCCCGGAACCCGCCTGGACCGACGTGCTCGGCGAGGAGCTCGCCGCACTCGGCGACCGGCACCCCGAGGTGGTCGCCCTCACCGCGGCCATGCTCGCCCCCACCGGCCTCACCGCCTTCGCCGACCGCTTCCCCGACCGCACCTTCGACGTCGGCATCGCCGAGCAGCACGCCGTCACCTCCGCCGCCGGCCTCGCCCTCGGAGGACTGCACCCCGTCGTGGCGGTGTACGCGACCTTCCTCAACCGGGCCTTCGACCAGATGCTGCTCGACGTCGCCCTGCACCGCGCCCCGGTCACCTTCGTCCTCGACCGGGCCGGCGTCACCGGCGACGACGGCGCCTCGCACAACGGCATGTGGGACCTGACCCTGTTCCAGATGGTCCCCGGCCTGCGCGTGGCAGCCCCGCGTGACGCGGCCACCCTGCGCCGCGCCTTGCGCGAGGCCCTCGCGGTCCAGGACGGCCCCACCGCGCTGCGCTTCCCCAAGGGCTCCGCGGGCCCCGACATCCCCGCCGTCGCCACCCTCGACGGCATGGACGTCCTGCGCCGTCCGGGCTCCTACGCCCGGGACGTGCTCCTCGTCTCCGTCGGCGCGATGGCCGGGGTCTGCCTGGAGGCGGCCGACCGCATCGCGGAGCACGGCTTCGGCGTCACCGTCGTCGACCCGCGCTGGATCGCCCCCGTCCCCGACGCCCTGGTGGAGCTCGGCCTTGGCCACGCGCTGGTCGCCACCGTCGAGGACGGCGGCCGCAGCGGCGGCGCCGGGGCCGCGATCTCCCAGGCCCTCGCCGACGCCGGCGCCCGCACCCCGGTCCGTACCTTCGGGCTGCCCCAGCGCTTCCTGGACCACGGCCGCCGCGACGACATCCTCGCCGCCCACGGCCTGACCGGCCGCCACATCGCCCGCGCCGTCGTCGAGGCCCTCGCCGGCCGCGACGACTCCGTCTCGATCGGCGACCTGGCCCCGCAGCCCGTCGGCGCCGACCAGTGAACCGCCCACCCCTCACCCGTACCAGAGCAGGAGACACCCCATGACGGTCGCGCTCGGTATCCCGTCGATGCCCGCCCCGGTCCTCGGCGCCCGCCGCCCCACCCGCCAGCTCCGGGTCGGCAAGGTCGGCGTGGGCAGCCGGTCCCCGATCTCGGTGCAGTCCATGACGACCACGCTCACCTCGGACGTCAACGCCACCCTTCAGCAGATCGCCGAACTCACCGCCGCGGGCTGCGACATCGTCCGGGTGGCCTGCCCCTCCCAGGACGACGCGGACGCGCTGCCCGCCATCGCCGCCAAGTCGCCGATCCCGGTGATCGCGGACATCCACTTCCAGCCGCGCTACGTCTTCGCCGCCATCGAGGCGGGCTGCGCCGCGGTCCGCGTCAACCCCGGCAACATCAAGAAGTTCGACGACCGGGTCAAGGACATCGCCCGGGCCGCCCAGGACCACGGCACCCCCATCCGCATCGGGGTCAACGCCGGCTCCCTGGACGCCCGGCTGCTCCAGAAGTACGGCAAGGCCACGCCCGAGGCCCTCGTCGAGTCGGCGCTGTGGGAGGCGAGCCTCTTCGCCGAGCACGGCTTCCACGACCTGAAGATCTCCGTGAAGCACAACGACCCCGTCGTCATGGTCCGCGCCTACGAACTCCTCGCCGAGGCCTGCGACTACCCCCTGCACCTCGGTGTCACCGAGGCCGGCCCGGCCTTCCAGGGCACCGTCAAGTCCGCCGTCGCCTTCGGCGCGCTGCTGCGCCAGGGCATCGGCGACACCGTCCGCGTCTCCCTCTCCGCACCCCCGGTCGAGGAGGTCAAGGTCGCCAACCAGATCCTCCAGTCGCTCAACCTGCGCCCGCGGAAGCTGGACATCGTCTCCTGCCCGTCCTGCGGCCGCGCCCAGGTCGACGTCTACAAGCTCGCCGAGGAGGTCACCGCCGGCCTCGACGGTATGGAGGTCCCGCTGCGCGTGGCCGTCATGGGCTGCGTCGTCAACGGCCCCGGCGAGGCCCGCGAGGCCGATCTCGGTGTCGCCTCCGGCAACGGCAAGGGCCAGATCTTCGTCAAGGGCGAGGTCATCAAGACCCGGCAGCGCCGCACGATGATGACCCGGATCGAGGACCGGTGGCAGCGCCGCCGCGACGAACAGCAGGGCGGTCACCACTGACGCGGTCTT